>QFNK01000043.1 GCA_003240795.1 Micavibrio aeruginosavorus
TGTTCGGATTCCAGATACTGCGCGAACAACTCCCGCTGCCGTCCGAGATCGTCTTCGTTACACACACCGTCATCCGCAAGAATACCGTCAAGATAGCGCCCCTGACGCTCCAGACGCCCCTGCACTTCGGCAAGCGCGGGCTCCGCAAGCCTTGGCGCCAAGGTTTCATTGACGAAGCTGAGCGTGCTGTTCACCAAAACCTGGCGAAGCCTGCGCTCCTCAAGCATTTCACGCTCTTCGGTTTCTGAAACGCCAAGCCATTTGATTAACAGCGGCAACGTCAGCCCTTGAAACACGAGCGTCACAAGGATCACGACAAATGTAATGAACAGGATAGTGCCGCGCTGCGGAAACTCTTCACCGTTGTCCATTACGAGCGGTAGCGCAAGAGCCGTAGCCAACGAAATAACCCCGCGCATGCCGGACCATCCCAGTATGAACAGCTGGCCGTTCGTTTTGTCCGATACCGTAATCCCGCGCCGTTTACGCAGCCAGTCCGAAACGCGCACGGTAGGGAAAATCCATATCAGGCGGATGACGATCACAACGGCGCTGATAAGCAATCCGTAGCCGATCAGATGCGGCAAGGGATGACCCGATACATCGTTGACGATCACCGGAAGCTCCAGGCCGATCAGGATAAACACAAAACCGTTGAGCAGGAAAATCAGCGTGTCCCAAAACCCGTTCATCTGCATCCGCGTCTGGAAGGAGAAGATTTCATGCGCGCGCCATGAAATGACCAGGCCTGTCGCGACAACGGATAAAACACCGGAAACACCGACATCTTCCGCCGCTATATAAGATACAAAAGGCAGAATTAGCGTGAGGATCGTTTCAACGATCGGATTGTTGAACAATTTTTTCAAAACCCACGTGAACGCGAAACCGATAGCGGTGCCGATCATAACACCGCCGGCGGCGACGAGAACAAACTCCAGCGCCGCCTGCCACAAAACGAACGCGCCGCCGCTTGCCACCGCAATGACCGCATAGCGGTAGGCGATAAGTGCGGTCGCATCGTTCACAAGGCTCTCGCCCTCCAGAATGGCCACCAATCGCTTGGGCAGACGCAGCCCCTTAATCGCGCTTGTCGCAGCGACAGCATCCGGCGGCGACACGATCGCCCCCAAAACAAAAGCCAGCGGCCATGAAAAGCCCGGAATCATGTAATAAGCGCACACCGCGACGCCCGCAGTGGTAAACAGCACTAGTCCGATGGCAAGGCGGCCAATAGAATCGCTGTGCTTTTTAAAATCATGCCAGGACGTGTGACGCGCGGCATCGAACAGCAAAGGCGGCAGGAAGAGCAAAAACACAATCTCGGGCGTGATCTGTACCTCCGGAAGGCCGGGAATAAGACTGATCCCGAGGCCCGCCATGACCAGAACAATCGGATAGGAAATATTGATCTTCGACGCGACGGAGTAAAGCGCCGCCAGAACAGCCATAAGAATAAGGACGGTATCCAGATGTTCCATAGAAAATGCCGTAAAATAAAGATAATTTATTGTCATTATGCCCTGAAATGCAGGCAAAAAAACGGCTTTTGTTTACAGTTACCTCTTTTTATCTGAACGCCCCGACACTACTTTACAAAGATGACAAGATTTTTGCTGACAACCGCCCTTCTGGTTATTACCGCCCTGCCCGCCATGGCACAGCGCGATGATTACGCCCCCGAATTTTCCGGTCCGCGCGCAAGGATCGACAACAATCTGGACCGACTGCGCACCCAGAACGAACTGACGCGCCAGAGCGTTCAGCAGCGCCGCGAGGTCCTGAAACTCCGCAGCAACGACATCAATGCCGACAGACAGATGCAGCAGCGCAGCTTGAAGGCACAGGGTGAGATGATCCGAAGACAGGAAGAACTGCGGCGGACTATCGACAATTATTACAATGAATAAAAAAACGGCCTCTTTAAAAAGAGGCCGTTTTTAATTGTTGGTTTGGCAAATCGATTAGCCGTTTGCCGCGCTCTTCGGAGCATCGGCGACATCGTCGGCATCGATCGCGCCGGCCTGCTGCTGAGCAGCCAGGGCGAGCGTGTCGCGGTCCGCCGCAAGTTTGCGGATCTTGTTGACGTAAGAGCCCGTACCAGCCGGGATCAGACGACCCACAATGACGTTTTCTTTCAGGCCGTGCAGCTCGTCCACCTTGCCTTGCGTTGCGGCTTCGGTAAGAACGCGTGTCGTCTCCTGGAAGGAAGCGGCAGAGATAAAGGAACGCGTTTGCAGCGATGCCTTCGTGATACCTTGCAGAACCGGTTTGCCAACCGCAGGGATTTTTGCCTCGCGGATGTATTTCTGGTTCGTGGCTTCGAACTCTTCGCGGTCGATATGCTCGCCGACGAGGAACGTCGTGTCGCCCACTTCAAGGATTTCAACTTTCTGCATCATCTGACGTGAAATCACTTCGATGTGCTTGTCGTTGATCTTAACCCCTTGCAGACGGTAAACGTCCTGGATCTCGTTGATAAGGTATTCGGCCAGGGCCTCGACGCCCATAACGTCCAGAATGTCGTGCGGTACGAGCGCGCCATCGAGCAGCGGATCGCCCTTGCGGACGAAGTCGCCTTCCTGAACGGCCAGGTGACGGCCTTTCGGGATGAGGTACTCTTTCGGCTCCAGCGTTTTGTCCGTCGGGTTGACGATGATGCGGCGCTTGGACTTGTAGTCCTTGCCGAATTCAACCTGACCATCGACATCGGAGATAATCGCAAAGTCTTTCGGACGCCGTGCTTCGAACAGTTCGGCAACGCGTGGAAGACCCCCGGTGATGTCACGTGTTTTGGACGTTTCACGCGGGATACGGCCGATGATGTCCCCTGCTTTCACTTCCTGACCGTTTTCAACGGACAGGATCGTGTCGGTAGACAGGTAGTAGTTAGCCGGCAAGCCGTTCGGTAGCGTGACGATCTCACCTTTTTTGTCCGTCAGCATGACGCGAGGCTTCAGGTCGCCGCCTTTTGGCTGCGATCTCCAGTCGATAACGACACGGGATGCGATACCTGTTGCTTCGTCTACGCGCTCGGCGATGGAGACGCCTTCCATAAGGTCGGCAAACTTCACAATACCGTCTTTTTCCGTGATGATCGGCATGGTGAACGGGTCCCATTCAGCCAGCTTCTCGCCGGTTTTGACTTTCGCGTTGTTTTCCACGAGCAGGCGCGCGCCGTAAGGTACGCGGTGCGCCGCACGCTCTTTGCCTTTTGCATCGAGAAGAATGATCTCGGTGTTACGGCCCATGACGATAGCAACGCCGGAAGAGTTCTTGACGATCGTTGCGTTACGCACTTCGACTTTGCCGTCCAGCGCCGCTTCGAACGAGGATTTCTCCGCGCCGCGCTGAGCCGCGCCGCCGATGTGGAACGTACGCATCGTAAGCTGAGTACCAGGCTCACCAATCGACTGTGCCGCCATAACGCCGACAGCTTCGCCCTGGTTGACCATCGCGCCGCGGGCAAGATCACGCCCGTAGCAGTTGGCACAGACACCGGTTTTCGCATGACACGTCAGGACCGAGCGAACCTTGACGAAGTCGAGGCCGGCCGTTTCGATTTTCTCGGCGAGGTTTTCGTCGATCATCTCGTTTTTCTTGACGATGACTTCACCAGACAGCGGGTCTTTGACATCATCGAGGACAACACGGCCGAGCGAACGCTCACCGAGGCCCACGATAACGTCTGCACCCGACATAACCGCGCGGATCGTAACGCCCTCTTCCGTACCGCAATCGACTTCCGTGATAACGGCGTCCTGCGCAACGTCGACGAGGCGGCGTGTGAGATAACCGGAGTTGGCCGTTTTCAAAGCCGTGTCCGCCAGACCTTTACGGGCTCCGTGGGTCGAGTTGAAGTATTCAAGAACGGACAGGCCTTCCTTGAAGTTGGAGATAATCGGCGTTTCGATAATCTCGCCCGACGGCTTGGCCATGAGACCGCGCATACCGGCCAGCTGACGGATCTGCGCGGCGGAACCACGCGCACCGGAGTGTGCCATCATGTAGACGGAGTTAAGACCGACTTCACCGACGTTGGAGATGTGTTTCATCATGGCGCCCGCAACGTCGTCCGTGCAGCGCGACCAGATGTCGACAACCTTGTTGTACTTCTCACCTTTCGTGATCAGACCGTCTTGGTATTGTTGCTCGTATTCAGCAACTTTTGCCGTTGCTTCGGCAACCATCTTGGCCTTTTCTTTCGGAATGATCATGTCATCCTTACCGAAGGAAATACCGGCGATGCAGGCGTTGCGGAAACCGAGCTTCATCATACGGTCACAGAAGATCACAGTCTCTTTCTGACCGCAGTGACGGTAAACCGTATCGATCAGGTTCGTGACTTCTTTCTTCGTCATGACCGTGTTGATCAGGCTGAACGGAAGGTTTTTGTGACGCGGGAACAGCTCGGACAGGATCATACGGCCTGGCGTGGATTCAACCAGTTCCGTCTTCTTGTTGCCGTCTGCATCAATGCCGTGATAGCGGCATTTGATTTTCGCATGCATCGAAACGTGACCTTCGGCCAGCGCGTGCTGGATTTCACCAGGACCGCGGAAGACCATGCCTTCGCCCTTCTCGCCGTCGCGCTGAATGGTCATGTAGTATAGACCAAGCACGATGTCCTGCGATGGAACGATGATAGGCTTGCCGTTTGCAGGCGACAGGATGTTGTTTGTGGACATCATCAGGCAGCGTGCTTCCAGCTGCGATTCAATCGACAGCGGAACGTGAACAGCCATCTGGTCTCCGTCGAAGTCGGCGTTGAAAGCCGTCGTGACGAGCGGGTGCAGCTGAATGGCTTTACCTTCGATCAACGTCGGTTCGAACGCCTGGATACCGAGGCGGTGAAGCGTAGGCGCGCGGTTCAGGAGAACCGGGTGTTCGCGGATAACTTCTTCAAGGATGTCCCAAACTTCCGGACGCTCTTTCTCCACCATCTTCTTCGCGGCCTTGACCGTGGAGGCCATGCCGTAGATTTCGAGCTTGTGGTAGATGAACGGCTTGAACAGTTCGAGCGCCATTTTCTTCGGCAGACCGCACTGGTGCAGTTTCAGTTCAGGACCGACAACGATAACCGAACGGCCGGAGTAGTCGACGCGTTTACCGAGCAGGTTCTGACGGAAGCGACCCTGCTTCCCTTTCAGCATGTCGGAGAGCGATTTCAGAGGACGCTTGTTCGCACCCGTGATAACGCGGCCGCGGCGGCCGTTGTCGAACAGCGCGTCAACGGCTTCCTGCAACATACGCTTTTCGTTACGGACGATGATGTCCGGCGCGCGCAGTTCCATCAGGCGCTTCAAACGGTTGTTACGGTTGATGACGCGGCGGTACAGATCGTTCAGGTCGGACGTTGCAAAACGGCCGCCGTCCAGAGGAACGAGCGGGCGCAATTCAGGCGGCAGAACAGGAACAACGTCGAGGATCATCCATTCAGGACGCGTGCCGGAAGAGATAAAGGATTCCAGAAGTTTCAGGCGTTTTACCAGCTTCTTGCGTTTCGCTTCAGAGTTGGTATCGCGCAAGTCTTCTTCGCACTTAACAAGATCTTCTTCCAGATTGATGTTCTGGAGGATTTCCTTCAGAGCCTCGGCACCGATAGCGGCGCGGAAGTTTTCTTCGCCATATTCATCCTGTGCATTCATAAACTCTTCTTCGGAGAGCAGCTGAAGCTGTTTCAGCGGCGTCATGCCCGGCTCGAGAACCACATAGGCCTCAAAGTACAGAATTTTTTCGAGTTCTTTCAGCGTCAGGTCGATCATCAGACCGATACGGGACGGCAGGGATTTCAGGAACCAGATGTGCGCAACAGGGGATGCCAGTTCGATATGGCCCATGCGTTCGCGGCGGACTTTCGTCAGCGTGACTTCAACGCCGCACTTTTCGCACACGATGCCTTTGTATTTCATGCGCTTGTACTTACCGCACAAGCATTCGTAATCCTTGATAGGACCAAAGATACGCGCGCAGAACAAACCGTCGCGCTCAGGCTTGAAGGTACGGTAGTTGATCGTTTCCGGCTTCTTCACTTCACCGAAAGACCAGCTCAGGATTTGCTCCGGCGACGCGATCGCGATGCGGATCTGGTCGAAGCTTTGCGGACCTTGCGGAGCGCCGAAGAGGTTCATCAATTCATTCATTTTTGCCTGCCTTTTAAATCTTTAACTGTCTTGCTTTGTTAGCCACTGACCCCCGCGCATTCCTGCGCGGGGAGGACAGTTTAATTACTTCGTACCCGACTGCTTCATGTCGACGTTCAATCCGAGCGCCTTCAGTTCTTTAACAAGAACGTTAAAGGATTCCGGAACGCCGATTTCGAAGCTGTCTTCGCCGCGGACGATCGCCTCGTACACTTTGGAACGGCCTGCCACGTCGTCGGACTTGACGGTGAGCAGTTCCTGCAGCGTGTAGGCCGCGCCGTATGCCTGCAGTGCCCAGACTTCCATCTCCCCGAAGCGCTGACCGCCGAACTGAGCCTTACCGCCCAGAGGCTGCTGCGTGACAAGAGAGTACGGACCGATCGAGCGTGCGTGGATCTTGTCGTCGACAAGGTGGTGCAGCTTGAGCATGTAGATGTAACCGACCGTAACAGGACGCGCGAACTTCTCGCCCGTACGACCGTCGATCAGCGTCATCTGACCGGACGTCGGAACGCCCGCCAGTTTCAGCAGCTCGTCAATGTCTTCCTCATGCGCGCCGTCAAAGACCGGCGTTGCCATTGGAACACCGCCGCGCAGGTTCTTGGACATTTCGACCATTTGCGCGTCATCCAGAAGCGATACACGCTCTTTGAATTCACGCTCGCCGTAAACGTCTTTCAACTTGCCTTTCAGCTTCGTCATTTCGGCAGAGGATGGGTTCTTCGAGTCATTGAAGCTGTCGATCATCTCGCCGATCTGCTTGCCGAGGTTGGCCGAAGCCCATCCAAGGTGCGTCTCAAGAATCTGACCGACGTTCATACGCGATGGAACGCCGAGCGGGTTCAACACGATGTCGACCGGCGTACCGTCTTCGAGGTACGGCATGTCTTCACGCGGCATGATGCGGGATACAACCCCTTTGTTACCGTGACGTCCGGCCATTTTGTCGCCCGGCTGCATCTTGCGCTTGATAGCGACGAAGACTTTAACCGACTTCATAACGCCTGGTGGCAGTTCGTCACCGCGCTGCAGTTTTTCGACCTTGTTTTCGAAACGCTCTTTCAGGTCGTCAACGGCATCGTCGAACGTCTTGCCCATTGCCTCGATATCGGCCATCGTCTTGTCGTTGTCGACGGCAATCTGACGCCACAGGCCGTGCTTGATCTCGTCAAGCGCCGTCGCCGTGATCTTGTCGCCCTTCTTGATGCCCGCTTCTTTCGGAGCGGAAGCGACCGTTTTGCCGGAGAGCAGTTCTTTCAGGCGGCCGTAGAAGCCGAGTTCCAGAATCTTGCGTTCGTCATCGCGGTCTTTCGCCAGACGCTCGATCTCTGCGCGCTCGATCGCCATAGCGCGGGAGTCTTTATCGACACCGCGGCGATTGAACACACGAACGTCAACGATCGTGCCCTGCGTGCCGGGAGGCAGGCGGAGCGACGTGTCTTTTACGTCTGCGGCTTTTTCACCGAAGATGGCGCGGAGAAGTTTTTCTTCCGGCGTCATCGGCGATTCACCTTTCGGCGTCACTTTACCGACGAGGATGTCGCCAGGACCGACTTCGGCGCCGATATGGACGATACCGGATTCATCGAGGTGCTTCAGCGCCTCTTCCCCGACGTTCGGGATGTCGCGCGTGATTTCCTCGGTACCCAGTTTCGTGTCGCGCGCCATCACTTCGAATTCCTCGATGTGGATGGACGTGAACACGTCGTCCTGAACGATACGCTCAGACAGAAGGATGGAGTCTTCGAAGTTGTAACCGTTCCAAGGCATAAACGCGACGAGCACGTTACGGCCGAGGGCCAGTTCACCGAACTGCGTGCTTGGTCCGTCTGCGATGATGTCACCAGCTTTCAGCTCGTCACCGACTTTCACCAGCGGCTTCTGCAGAATGCAGGTGGATTGGTTGGAACGCTGGAACTGTGCAAGCTTGTAGATATCGACCACAGGCTCGTTCGCGTTCAGTTGTTCCGTGGCACGGATAACGATACGCGTTGCGTCCGCCTGAACGACGATACCGCCGCGGCGGGCCGCGATAGCAGCACCGGAGTCACGGGCAACCACAGCTTCCATCCCTGTGCCGACGAGCGGCGCATCGGATTGCAGCAGCGGCACAGCCTGACGCATCATGTTCGAACCCATCAGCGCGCGGTTCGCGTCGTCGTTCTCAAGGAACGGGATCAGCGATGCGGCAACGGACACGATCTGCTTCGGCGAAACGTCGATCATGTCGATCTGCTCGACCGGAGACATAAGGTTTTCACCGGCCTGACGGCAGGAAACCAGTTCGTCCTTGAACTTGCCTTTTTCATCGAGCTCGGCGTTGGCCTGGGCGATCGTGTATTTCGCCTCCTCCATCGCGGACATGTAGATGACTTCATCCGTGACTTTGCCATCGACAACACGGCGGTACGGAGATTCGATGAAGCCGTACTGGTTGACGCGGGCAAAGGTGGACAGGGAGTTGATCAGACCGATGTTCGGACCTTCCGGCGTTTCAATCGGGCAGATACGGCCATAGTGCGTCGGGTGAACGTCGCGGACTTCGAAGCCTGCGCGCTCACGCGTCAGACCGCCTGGGCCCAATGCGGAGAGACGACGCTTGTGCGTGATCTCGGACAGCGGGTTCGTCTGATCCATAAACTGCGACAGCTGCGAGGAGCCGAAGAATTCACGGACAGCGGCGGCGGCCGGTTTCGCGTTGATCAGGTCATGCGGCATGTATGTGTCGATTTCGACGGACGACATACGCTCGCGGATCGCGCGCTCCATGCGGAGCAGACCGATACGCACCTGGTTTTCCATCAGCTCGCCGACGGAGCGAACGCGGCGGTTGCCGAGGTTGTCGATATCGTCGACTTCGCCCTGACCGTCTTTCAGGCCGTGCAGGTATTTCAGGATCGCAAGAATGTCTTCCTTACGCAGGATGCGCAGGTCATCCGGCGTATTGAGGTCGAGACGCGCATTCATCTTCACGCGGCCGACATCGGACAGGTCGTAACGTTCCGCATCGAAGAACAGCGAAGCGAACAGCGCGCTTGCGGATTCAACTGTCGGCGGCTCGCCCGGGCGCATGACGCGGTAGATGTCGATCAGCGCCTCTTCACGCGTGTCGCACTTGTCCGCCATCATCGTGTTGCGGACGTAAGGGCCGACATTCGTGTGATCGATCGAAAGGATCGGCAGCGTCTTGATCGTGAACTCTTCGAGTTGCGCCATATCGTCGGCGGTCAGCTCGTGACCGGCTTCGAAGTAAACCTGGCCTGTTGCACCGTCGAAGATATCTTCGGCAAGGTACGTGCCGGCCAGCTGGTCATCCTGAACCAGGATTTCTTTCAGGCCGCCTTCGGCGAGCTGTTTGGCTTTGCGCGGCGTGATTTTCTCACCGGCATCAACGGCGGATTTGCCCGTTTTGGCGTCGACGAGGTCGTAGGCAAGCTTAACGCCACGGTAACGCTCGGCAACGAACGGCGTTTTCCATCCCTTGTCCGTTTTGTCGTATTTGACAACATCATAGAACGTGGAAAGGATTTCCTCGTTCGACATACCCTGGATCATCAGCTGATCGACAGGCTTGTCTTTCGCTTCGCATTCCGCGCGGTATTTTGCGGATGCTTCGGAATCCAGAGCGCGCAGAAGAGTGGTAACAGGCAACTTACGGCGGCGGTCGATGCGGACATACATCAGGTCTTTCGCATCGAATTC
>QFNK01000044.1 GCA_003240795.1 Micavibrio aeruginosavorus
AATCAGGCGCAGCAACCGGACATTCCAAAAATCGCCGTCCTTGAAAATGGCGGCATGGCACAGCTCGATTTAGAAAAGAACCGCTGGGAACCGCTGGTAACAAAGCCCGCCGCGAATGTTGAGTCCACGGATCTCCAAGGCAGTGACCTGGCCGCGCCGGACGCGCAAACCGCAACGCCTGCTGCCGTGACGCCTGCTGCGGATAATCAGGCTGCTTCGGAAGAAGCCGCATCCGGAGAGCAGAGCGAAAACGCGCAGGCCGTGATGAACGCCTCGGATGATGAGCTTCTGGCCGCGCTGGAATCCGATCCCGATAAACTCGCCGCGCAGTTGAATGATATCGCCCCCGAAGTCGGACAGGCGCTCGACCTCAATGCGGAAGAAGTGACACCTGCCGCGCCAGCGCTGCCTGTTTCCGTTCCACCGGCTCAGAAAGCCGAAGCCAAGGGATATAACCCGCTGGCGGCCATGGAGGCGAAAGCCTATGCGCAGTCACCGGCGATCGCCAACAAGATCGCGCAGGAAAAGCCGACCGCACCTCTTTCGCAGCGTATCCAGCGTGACACGTCCCTGCCCGCCGCCATCCAGACGCTGGAGACCAAAGCGTTCAACGGCGTTGCAGAGGCGCAGCATGATCTTGCCGCCATTTACACGGCCGGGCGAGGCGGTGTCACGCAGGACTTCGACAAGGCTGCCATCTGGTTCCGCGAAGCAGCCAACAACGGTGTTGCGAATGCCGCATATAATCTCGGCGTTCTCTATCATCAGGGGCTTGGCGAAGAGCGCGACCTTGACCGCGCGCTTTACTGGTACCGCGAGGCCGCAAAGAAAGGCCATCCGGAGGCGCAATATAATCTCGGCATCGCGTATATCGAAGGCATCGGCACGGGTTACGATTCACCTCTGGCCGCCGCGTTCTTTGAAAGCTCCGCCAATCAGGGCGTTGTCGAAGCGGCCTATAATCTCGGCCTGATTTACGAGAACGGACTTGTCGGCGGCAGCCCGAAACCGGAAGACGCGATCCTGTGGTACAAGATTGCGGCCGACGGCGGCAGCACGGATGCCAAAGCCGCCCTGCAACAACTGGCATCGTCCATGCGCATCAGTCTCGATGAAGTGAACAAGATGGCGGCGCGGATGCAATCCGTTTACACATCCTCCAAGGGACGGCCGGCCGGCCCGCAGAAATCGTAACTCCGCGGCGAAAGATAGATCTAGAAAAGGGCGCGTTATTCGCGCCCTTTTTGTTGCTCTATTTCCTGATCCAGGCGTCTGGCGACATCGCCCGGTGAGCCTGTCCTGCGTGAAATCAATTGGTATGCCACCGGGACGATGAACAACGTAAACAATGTTGCCGCACCGACGCCGAAGAAGATTACGATACCAATCGCCGAGCGCGTTTCCGAACCCGCTCCGCCCGTCAGGATCAACGGCACGGCGCCAGCCATTGCAGTAATACTCGTCATCAGGATAGGCCGCAAACGCACCTCGGCCGCCTCGGCAAGCGCCTTGCCGAATTCGATCCCCTCGTCGCGCAGCTGGTTTGCGAACTCGACAATCAGGATTCCGTTTTTGGCGGCGAGCCCGACCAGCATGATCATGCCAATCTGCGTGAAGATGTTGATGCTTTCCCCCGTGAGGTATATCCCGGCGAGCGCACCCAGCATCGCCAGCGGGATGGTCAGCAGAATGACAAACGGGTGAACGAAGCTTTCGAACTGCGCGGCCATGACCAGGAACATGACCAGAATGCCCAAAAGGAATACGAAGTAGATTGAACCTCCGGATTCTTTAAAGTCCTGAGACTGTCCCTTGTAATCAATAACGGCGGAGTCCGGCAGGTTTTCACGCGCGAGGTTTTCAAGATAATCCAGCGCCTGTCCCAGCGTGTAGCCTTCCGACACATCGGCCTCGATGGTAATGGAACGCACACGGTTATAACGGCTGAGCGTTGCGGCGTCTGCGAACTCCTTAATTTGCACAAGGTTCGACAAGGGGATCAAGGCATTTGTCGTGGCGGACCGCACATAGATATTTTCCATGTTCGTAACCGTGCGCTGCTCGTCCCGCTCCCCCTCCATGATGACGTCGTATTCTTCGCCGTTGTCGATATAGGTCGTCACGCGGCGTGAACCAAGCATCGTCTCCAGCGTTTCACCGATGGAAGATACCGTTACGCCCAAAGATGCGGCACGGTCGTAATCAATCAGAACTTCGAACTGGGGTTTGGTTTCCTTATAGTTGGAATCAATATCTTTCAGGCCGGGATTGTTTTCATTGATCTTCGAGAAGAGCAAATCACGCCATTCGCGCAATTCCTCATATGTGCCGCCGCCGATAACGAACTGCACCGGTTTTGCGGATGACCCGGTAAAGCCCTGACGCATGACAGGAGACGCCCTGACGCCTGTCAGATCGGCAAGCTTTGCCCTGACCTCATCCATAATGACAAACGCATCCCTGCGCTGCCCCCAGTCGCTTAACACGGCAATGACGATACCGTTGTTGAAGGAAGACAAATTCCCGAAGCCGCGCGGCGCGCGAACCATGAGGCTTTCGAACTCGCCGTTCTCCAGATAAGGCTGAAGACGCAGCTCGATCTCGTCCATGTAATCCTTCATATAGGCGTAGGTCGCGCCTTCCGGTCCGTTGACCATGATCTGGAACGCGCCGCGGTCTTCGCGCGGCGTATATTCGGACGGTGTCAGAAGGAACAGACCGGCTATGGCCGCCAGCATCGCGGCAAATGCGACAACGGACACGAAAGGACGCGCCAGCGTTTTTGCCAGAAGCCCGCGATAGCGAAGCCGCACTTTGTCAAAGAATGAATTGATCGCATGCGTGACTTTGTTCTCTTTAACATCGCCCTTCAAAAACTTGGAGGCCAGCATCGGAGACAAGGTCAAAGCGATAATACCGGAAAACGCAATCGCGCCGGCCATAGTAAGTGCGAATTCAGAAAACAGCCGTCCGATGTCGCCTTCCAGAAACGTGATCGGCACAAAAACAGCCACAAGCGTCAAGGTTGTTGCGACAACGGCAAAGCCCACTTGTCTTGTCCCTCTATAGGCCGCGACAAGAGGCGTTTCTTTGTGGTCTTTCATGCGCCGGACAATGTTTTCCACGACGATAATGGCATCGTCCACAACGATACCAATTGCGAGAATAAGCGCGAGAAGCGTCAGGATGTTGATGGAAAATCCCATCCAGACAAGAACGATAAAGGATGAAACCAAAGACAGCGGCGCCGCAACGGCGGGAATGACTGTCGCACCAATGCTTCCCAGAAACAGATATATGACCAGCACAACCAGCAAAATCGCGATACCCAGCGTCACATAAACTTCGTGGACGGCTTTTTCCACGAAAACGGACGTATCATACCGTTTTTGAATGCTCATGCCTTCGGGCAGCGTTTTGTTAATGACTTCCGCTTCCCGTTCCGCGGCGCGCGCCACAGATATAGTGTTGGCGGTCGACTGTTTGATGATGCCCAGACCTACCTGCAATACGCCGTTTCCGCGGAACATCGTGCGGTCTTCTTCCGCGCCGCGTTCCACACGCGCCACGTCGCCTAAGCGGACAAGATAACCGTCTTCCCCTCTCCCGATTACGAGGGATTTAAACTGCTCCGCCTCACGGAATACGCGTTGAAGGCGAACGGTAAATTGGCGATCATCGGATTCTATGCTTCCGGCAGGCAGCTCCACGTTTTCCGAACGGAGCGCGTTTTCAACGTCCGTTACGGCAAGCCCCCTCGCCGCCAGCGCGCTGCGGTCGAGCCAGACACGCATGGCATAGGTTTGCGCGCCGCTGACGCGTACCTGCGAAACGCCGTCAATGATGGAGAATTGATCGACGAGGTAGCGCTCGGCGTAATCGGTCAGTTCCGCGATGCTCATCCTGTTGCTGGTCAGGCTCAGCCAGATAATGACATCGTCGCTGGAATCCACTTTCTGCACTTCCGGCGGATCGGCTTCTTCGGGAAGGTTGTCCAGCGCGCCCGAAATCTTGTCCCGCACATCGTTTGCGGCGGCGTCTATATCAACACCTACATTGAATTCCAGCGTGATGCGTGACCGTCCGTCTTCGCTGGTCGATTCAATAAAGCTGATGCCGCTGATCCCTGAAATCCGGTCTTCGATGACTTTTGTAACGCGGCTTTCGACGATGGAGGCGGACGCACCGGGATAGGTGACGCTGATCGATACGATCGGCGGATCGATGTCCGGATATTCACGCAGCGAGAGTTTGCCGAATGACACAATCCCGAAAATGAGAAGCAGAAGAGAGACGACTGCGGCAAAAACGGGTCTTTTGATAAATACGTCGGAGACAAACATTCTTATTTATCTCCGCCTTTTTTATCTCCGCCCTGAGATTTTTCTTCGCGGAGCCTTTTGAATAACTGTTCCGGCGTTTCACCGCGTTTCTGTTCTGCCGTAACTGTCACGGGAGCGCCTGGTTTCGCCATCATCGTGCCCTGTACGACGACCTTGTCGCCTTCTTTGATATTTTGGGTGATCTCAACATCACCCTGACGGCGCGTACCGATCACGACTTCGCGCTTTTCAACGACCGGCGGGTTCTGGCTTTCGTCCAGAACCAGAACAAAATGTTTCCTTCCCTCAGGAATAATTGCGCTTTCCGAAATCGCAACCGCTTCACGCGGGTTGCGGGCTAGCTCGACGGTCATCAAAAGGCCGGGCTTCAACTTGGCATCCGGATTGGGAATAATGGCACGCACGGCGACCGAACGCGTTACCTCGTCAACCTGACTGTTGATAGCGGCGACTTCTCCGTTAAATTCTTCGTTGAATCCTGCGGCGGTTGCCTTGATCGACGTTCCGGTCTGAAGGGTTGGCAGGAAGATGGACGGCACGGAAAAATCGAGCTTCATCACCGTGTCATCATCAAGCGTTGTGATAACGGAGGACGGCTGCAGCAACGCCCCCACCGAAAGGTTGCGAAGCCCGACGACGCCGTCGAACGGGGCTACGATAATATAGTCTTCCAACCGCGATTGAAGCGCGGCAAGCCCAGCCTTGGCGGAGGTGTATTCCCGCTGGCGCTCATCAAGAACCGCGCTTGATACCGCTCCGCTTTTTGCAAGCCCTCTTGCCCGCTCCAGCTGCTTGGAGGCTTCATTCGTCAGCGCCTTCTGCTGATCCAGAAGAGCCTTTTCCTCGCCGCTGGTCATTTCAACCAGAATGTCGCCTTTCTGCACCCGCTGGCCATCCGTGAAATTCACCGCCGTCACCGTTTCCGTAACCGTCGATGTCAAGGTGATGGACTCGTTCGCCCGCAATGTGCCGATGGCCTCGACCTTATCGACGAAGTTGTCTTTATAGGCAGCAGCCACGACAACCGGTGTGGCACGCGCGGCAGGTGACTTCTGTTCCTGGGCAAGTGCGTTTCCGGTAAAAAAACGGCCTGTGTCGCTTGATACGGCCATGCCACAGGAAAACATAAGGGCGGCGGCAATATATTTTTTCATAAAGATCCTGTTTTTTCAGTGCGCTAAAGGGAATATATGCTTACGCCTATCTTATACGATAGACGGCCTAAAACCATTCGTTAAATATATGTAATAATTTAGCGGCTTTTAAGGTGCGGCCTGCATCTCGCTGAGTTCCAGCCAGCGGTTTTCCGCGAGAGCGAGCGAGGCCTTCTTGTCTTCCATTTCCCGTGCCGCCTTATTGAAAGCCTCAGGATCACGGGTGTAAAAGGTAGGCTCTTCCAGCATCTCCGCCAGAAGAGTGATTTCCCCTTCCAGCTTGACGATCTTGTCCGGCAGCGTCTCCAGCTCATGCTGCAGCTTGAAGGTCAGTTTTTTGGGCTGGACAGCAGGCGCCGCTTCCGGCGCTTTCGTCTCAACCTTCACAATTCTGGCCGGCTCCTTCGCGCGGCGTTCGGATTTCTCCTCGCGTTGCTTCACCATTTCCAGATAGTCGCTGTATCCACCGATCACACCATCGACTTTTCCATCACCTTCGAAGGCGAGTATTTTGGATACCGTCTGATCCAGGAAATCGCGGTCGTGCGATACGACGATCAATGTACCCTGATATTGGGAGAGGACATCTTCCAGCATGTCGAGCGTATCCATGTCGAGATCATTGGTCGGTTCGTCAAGGATCAGGCAGGTTTTCGGGTTTGCCAGAATTTTTGCGAGCATCAGGCGGTTTTTCTGCCCGCCGGACAGTGTGCCGACCTTGTCATGCGCTTTTGACGGGTCGAACAGGAAGTCTTTCAGATAACCGCAAACGTGGCGCGCCTTGCCCATAACGTCGACATGATCCCCGCCATCCGGACACAATGTCTTCCAGAGTGTCAGGTCGTCTTTCAGATCCTTGCGCTTCTGGTCGAAGTAGGAGAATTCCAATTCCTTCTTGCGCTTGATCGTTCCGCTATCCGGCATCAGTTCACCGACAAGCATTTTGATGAAGCTGGTCTTGCCGGAGCCGTTCTTACCGAGAATACCGATTTTATCGCCGCGCAAAATCCGCAGGTGGAAATTGCTGAGAATGGTTTTTTCTTCGCCCTGCTCGTTGGTGAAGCTTTTGCTGACATTGTAGAATTCGGCAACGACACGCGATGTCATTTCGACCTCGCCTGCCTCGAATTTTACCTTGCCCATCATCTTGCGGAACGCCGACATATCGGATTTCAGCTGGTCGCGCGCTTCCTTCATCTGTTCAACACGGCGCACGTTTCGCTTCCGGCGCGCCTTGACGCCGCGGGATGCCCATTCGGCTTCCTGTTCCACAAACTTCTGACGGTTGGCAAGCTCACGCGCTTCCTGCTCTATCAGCATCGTGGACCATTCCTCGAAATGACCGAACCCTTTCGGGCTGACCTTCAGTTTTCCACGGTCGAGCCAGAAAACGGAGTTGGAGATGTTTGCAAGAAACGTTCGGTCGTGGGATACGCAAACGATCGTACCGCGGTATGATCTCAGGTAATCCTCAAGCCATTCAATGACGTGAAGATCAAGGTGGTTGGTCGGCTCGTCCAGCATCAATATGTCCGGCTCTTCCACCAAGGCGCGGGCAAGCGCGGCGCGGCGCAGCTGACCGCCGGACAGAACACCCATTTTGTCATGAGGGCGCAGGTCTAGCGGCGTGACAACCATATCCAGCCTGTAATCGATCAGCCATTCTTCCGTATCGGGCGGGAATGTTTCAAAAATGAAATCGCGCACCGTTTGTTCGGGCTTTACGGGAACTTCCTGTTGCAGATAGCCGATCTTGATGCCTTCGAGCATCCAGCGTTCGCCGTCGTCGAGATCGCGCGTACCGCCGATGATGTTCATCAGCGTGGATTTCCCCGCGCCGTTGCGTCCGACGAGCGCGATGCGGCTGCCTTCCTGGATGTTGAAGGTCAGGTCCTGAAAAACCGGGATGTCCCCGAACGAAACGAGAGCATCGCGGACACTCAAAATAAGGCGGCCACTGTTCATGGCGGGGAAAATGCCCTGCCCCGCCTAAAAACTCAACCTTATTCGGCGGGTGCAGGCTGTTTTCGTTGAAAACCAAGCCCTTCCGAGGTGAGCAGCCCAAGATCGGCCGCCAATTCATAGCCCGTGACGATGCGGTCATGCTTGGCAGTGACCAGCCCGATCTCCGCATCCAGAACCGCCTGATCCGCCTCCAGCGTATCCTGAACCGTGCGCTCGCCCAGTTTGGCCTCCTCGCGCACGCCCTCGCTGGAAAAGCGCTTGGCGGAGACTTCGAGTTCACGTGCCGAAATCTCCGCATCATAACTCGCCAGTTTTTTCCATTTGGAGACCAGAGAGCGCACCACCGCGCGCCGCGCCTCGACAATTTCCACGAATTGCTGGCTCGCACGGGATTTTGCCTCACGAATGCGGGATTGTGTCGCACCGCCTTCATAAAGGGCGATCCGTGCGCGAACGCCGATTGTACCCACCTCCGTTTTGTCGACGATGCCCGGCTGCGGGTCGCGGTCATGGGCGTAGGATGCAAAGGCGGTTACTTGCGGGTAGTGGCCGCTGCGCTCCACATCAATATCCTGCTCGGCCGCTTTTTGCTCATAACGGGAACGTGCGATCTGCGGATTGTTTCTTTCCGCCAGAGCTGCCAGCGCCTGTGCGGTTTCCGGAAACTGAAACGGGATGGACGGCATCTCCATATAGTTTTCCGGCATGCGTCCCGTCAGTTCTTCAAACGCCGTCTCGCTGTCATTCAAATTGCTGAGCGCGATTGCACTGTCCGCCAGTGCGTTCGCATAACGTGCTTCCGTTTGCTTTATATCCGTCTGGGTAACATCCCCCGCGTCGTATCGCGCACGGATGGATTTTTTCTCTCCCGACAAGAGTTCGATGTTCTTTTGCTGCAGGGACAAAACAAGACGGGCGCGGATTACATCCATATAAGCCCTTACCGCCCGCGAAAAGACATCCTGTTCGACTTGTTTGAGGCGCTCGCGGCTTGCCTCTATTCTCTCTTTCGCGCCCTCCATTTCCGCCTGGGTGCGGAAGCCGCGGAAAATATTCTGTTCGACGCTTATTACCGCGCCCTTTGTCGTGGCGCCGTCACCGGCGCTGAAATTTCCCGTCTTTATATCTGTGGCCGTCAGGTTCGCCTCCGCACTGGCACGGGGAAGCCATCCGGCGCGTGCCTGCGGATATTCCTCCTCTGCGGCCTTCATGTTGAAGCGTGCGGCCTGAATCGTCGGATTATCGCGGCTGATCTCCTGCAAGACCGCATGCAGTGACATGGCACGCTCTTCAGCGAAGGCGTTGTGAGAGAGGAACAAGGCGGTCAGAAAAACAAGGATGCGAGACATGAAATGCGCCCCAATGAAGATATGCAGAAGGTTATATTCCGCATCCTATTTCAGGAAACGGAATATACAACCATGAATACATGTATACTAGACCGCAATAAATGCATTTTCAAACCGCTTATACTTCGGAATACCTATGTATTAGGAACTTTTTGCGCACTCCCGTTTAACCTATAATTAAATCAAGGGTTGTAGTTTTGCATGAGGTTTACAAATTCGTGTGGAGACAATCATGAGCATCAACATTTCCCAAGACAGTCTTCCCCTGACGCAAGAAAACGCATCCATGCAAAACAGTCCGGAACCATTGAACGCTTTCATGAGTGCGCCGGTGCGCAAGCTTCACGCGGATGAATATATTGCGAGCGATCTGGACGGCGTGACTGACAGCTCGACAGGATCGGGCAATCTCAATTTTCTGATAATGCAGGCAGGGCAGACGGACGCCGCCATAATATCCCAGAACCCATATTCCTCCGCCGGGAACATCGGCGATACGGCAGCAGCCCTTTCCGCCGCCGCGCGCAGTGACGGGGATGCGGGCAGAGCCGCCGCCGTGAATTATCAACGCGCGGCCGACAGTGAGGCTTTGCTGCAAGGCGATGGGTTTGCCCCTTTAAACCTGACACAGGCGGTGCGCAGCCAGTCCGAGACTTCCGTCACGAACACCAGTTCTTCGACAAGCAGTTCCAGTGCGGAAACCATTCAGACGCAAGCATCAATTCCAACTGCCTCCAGTCCCGGCACATTTCAGAACGGCACGAATGGCACGAATGGGGCAAACGGCCTGAACGGTGCAGACGGAACCGGCGGTAACAGCGGCGGTAATGTTACGAATATAACAAATATCAATAATAACAATACGACCAATAATTACACCGAGACGAATACCGTAAACAACGAAACAAACATCTCCATCATTGAGGGCGATATT
>QFNK01000045.1 GCA_003240795.1 Micavibrio aeruginosavorus
GAAGACCTCGATCTCCGCCTCGCGCTCGCAGATCAGGCGGAGCGCAACCGACTGAACGCGTCCGGCGGATTTAGACCCCGGCAGCTTGCGCCACAAAATCGGTGAAAGATTGAAGCCAACAAGGTAGTCGAGCGCACGGCGCGCCAGATACGCATCGATCAGATCCTGATCCAGTCCGCGCGCATGTCCGAACGCGCTCTGCACGGCCTTCTTGGTGATTTCGTTGAAGGTCACGCGCTGCAGGTTCTTGCCTTTGAGCAGGTCGCCTTCGTTTAGAATTTCCTTGATGTGCCAAGAAATGGCTTCCCCCTCGCGGTCAGGGTCGGTCGCGAGGAAGACGGACTTGGCGGACTTGACCGCCTTTTTGATGTCGCGGACGTTTTTGTCGGCGCGGTCGGACAGCTCCCACCGCATTGCAAATTCCTCGTCGGGTAGGACGGAGCCGTCCTTGCCGACCAGATCGCGGACGTGACCGTAAGATGCCAAAACCTCGTAATCGGGTCCCAGATACTTATTAATGGTCTTGGCCTTGGCAGGCGATTCGACGATAACGAGGTTTTCTGCGCTCATGTAATTTCAATCAGTTAAGCAGTGTTATCCGGTTTCCCGGCAGCCTTTGGATGCGTCCCGCGAGCTCCAGTTCCAGCAAAGCGACCTGCGCCGCCGGAATCGTCAAATGACAGTTTCTGACCAGTTCGTCAACTGTCACGGGTGTTGAGGATAGATTCTGTAAAATTTCATCACGCGCCGTCTCTGCGTCTATTTCCGGTACGTCCGCCTCGTTCCAATCCTGCTGCACGCCTTCGGACAGGGCGGGGACGGCATGCCGGAAACTGCCGATGTTGTTCAATACATCCTCGGCATTGCGCACCAGAAGCGCACCGTCCTGGATCAGCTTGTTCGGCCCTTCCGCCCTCGGGTCGAACGGGTGGCCGGGCACGGCATAGACATCGCGTCCCTGTTCGCCGGCCATACGCGCAGTGATCAGCGACCCAGACTTCAGAGTTGCCTCCACAACCAGAACGCCGGAGGAAATGCCGGAAACAATCCGGTTCCGGCGCGGAAAATGCCGCGCCATCGGCTCCATACTCATCGGGCTTTCAGCGACGATGCAGCCCTCGCTGCGGATCTGTGCGTAAAGCTGTGCATTCTCCGGTGGATATATAATGTCGATCCCGCCCGCGACGACGGCGATCGTGCCGCTCTCAATCGCGCCCGCATGGGCGGATGTATCGATCCCGCGGGCAAGTCCCGAAACGATCATCTGTCCGGCCTTGCCGAGATCGCGCGCAATCTTCTCCGCGAATTTGCGGCCGTTCAGCGACGCGTTCCGCGCCCCGACGATTGCCGTGCAGGGAAGGTTCAGAAGTTTCGGATTGCCGAGTACGGACAAAACAGGCGGCGCATCTTCAACCGCGGCCAGCGAAAGCGGATACATACTTTCCGCCGCGAAAATCATGCGGCCTCCGGCTTTCGAAAGCCGCTCCATCTCCGCAAGCGCCTTGTCCTCCGGATAAATGCTGAGGTCTTTCAGACGCCCGCCTTTGCGCGACAGCGTCGGCAACGCTTCGATGGCCTTTCGCGCCGTGCCGAACCGCTCCAGCAGGTTGTAAAAAGTAATCGGCCCGACATTCTCCGTACGGATCAGGCGCAGCCAGGCGGTCTTCTCGACATCGTCGAGTGTGCCTGCGCCGCAATCCTGCCGTACCGAAAACATCATTTCTTCTGGCTGATCTTCGGCTCTTCACCTTTGACGAGGCGGGCGATGTTGGCGCGGTGCTTGTAGAAGATCAGCGTCGCGATGAACCCGCACAGCGCCGTGAATTCCGGATCGTTGTAAAGGAAATGCGCGATGGCCGGCGCGGCGGCAAAGGCGATCAGCGCGGAGAGCGAGGAATAGCGCGTCACAACCGCGCAGAGCAGCCACAACCCGCACGCCGCGATTCCGACGATGAATTTTAAGGCAAGCAGTGTGCCGAGCGCGGTGGCGACGCCTTTTCCGCCTTTGAACTTAAGCCATACGGGAAACAGGTGCCCTATGATCGCCGCGAAACCCGCGACCATCGCCATTTCGAAACTGCCGTAATAAAGGAACAGCCCTGCTGCGACCGCGCCTTTCAGGGAGTCAAGAACAAGCGTGGCAAAAGCCAGCTTTTTATTTCCCGTGCGAAGGACGTTCGTCGCGCCGATATTGCCCGATCCGATGTCCCGTATGTCCCCATACCCGCCGAGTTTCGTAAGGATCAGCCCGAACGGGACGGAGCCTATAAAGTAACCGGCGACGACAGCGATAAGATATTCCATGTTATTTCACCTTCAGGTCTGGTTTGATCGCGATAAACAGGCCGAGCGCCATGACCGCGATGGCGAGCAGATAGCGCGCGTGGAAAGGTTCGTGGAGGATAAGCCACGCAAAAAATCCGCCGATGATCGGCACGAAAATCCCGAACATCTCGAACTGCGCGA
Organism: Micavibrio aeruginosavorus; assembly: GCA_003240795.1. Lineage (GTDB taxonomy): Bacteria > Pseudomonadota > Alphaproteobacteria > Micavibrionales > Micavibrionaceae > Micavibrio_A > Micavibrio_A aeruginosavorus_B. The sequence continues at coordinate 2,467 of QFNK01000045.1, forward strand.
CCGGAATGCGCGTAATGGCCCAAAGATAGCCCGTATATGACACGAAATTGCATAGGACATAGACGCCCATCCAGGACCAGTTTATTTTCGATGCCAGTGTCGCGGCATCGGTACGCTCGCAGATAAGCGCGAACACGCCCGATATGATCACGACGAAAAAGGATGCCACGGCCATGAATGTAAAAGGCTGGACGTCGGAGCTGACCTTTTTTGCGACCGGCCCCATCACCGCATAACAGGCAACGGCGAAAAACGCCACCAGGTAGGGGAAAAACATCATGCGCCCGCCTTGTTGAGGAGAAGCTCGAACACCGCCATGCGGACAGGAACGCCGTTCGCAACCTGTGTCAGGATCAGGGATCTGTCCGGATCGTCCGCGACCGCGTCGTCAATTTCCACGCCGCGGTTCATCGGGCCGGGATGCATAACGGCGGCATGCGGTTTCGCATAGCCAAGTTTTTCGTGCGTCAGGCCGTAATCGCGGAAAAATTCGTCGTCGGATTTTATCAGTCCGGCCTGCATGCGCTCTTTCTGGTTGCGCAGCATCATGACTGCATCGCATCCCTCAAGCCCTTCCTTCATAGTGTCAAAGGCCTGAATGCCCGGCGCGGGAAATTTCTCCGGTTTTAAAAAGCTTGGCGCGACAATACGCACCTCCGCGCCCATCTTCCTCAAAAGGATCATATTGGACGATGCCACGCGGCTGTGCGCGATATCGCCGCAGATGGCGACGCGAAGCCCTTCGAGCTTTCCGAACCGGCGGCGCAATGTCAGCGCGTCGAGCAAGGCCTGCGTCGGATGCTCGCGGTAGGAATCGCCTGCATTCACAACGGCGCAATCAACCATTCCGGCGATAAAGCGCGGCGCGTTATACTCGCTGTGGCGCACGACGATGGCATCTGGGCGCACGCCTGCGTCCAGCGTCCTGACCGTGTCGGTCAGGGTTTCCCCCTTGCTCATCGAACTGGTGCGGATGTCCATGTTGACGGGGTCCGCGCCAAGGCGTTTGGCCGCCATATCGAACGACATGCGTGTGCGTGTGGAATCTTCGAAAAACAGCGTGAGGATCGTTGCACCGGAAAGCGCGTCATTCCGGTATCGCCTGTCGGCCTCTATCCTGTCCGCATAAAAATCCGCGAGATCCAGAACGGCGGCGATATCGTCCGCCGATAACTCGTCGATGCCGGTCAGGTGACGGTGCGGGAAGGGGCGTGTATGGGGCTTTGTCTGTGTCATCAAGACGTGATGATTACAGCCGCGCATCCCTTATGGCAAGATCGGCGTGATTTTAGATCACCGCTTTTGCACGCAGCGCCGCGAGATCAGCATCCCGAAGGCCGAGGATTTCTCGCAATACCTCTTCCGTATGCTGTCCCAGTGTCGGCGGCGGCAGGCGGTAGGAAACGGGCGTGTCCGACAAATGGAACGGGCTTCCCACCAGGGGAACGGGGGCGGGGGACAATGGATGTTCCATCGAAATCTCCATTCCGCGCGCCTGTACCTGTTCGAGATCGAAAACCTTGTCGATCGGATTGACGGGCGCCGCCGGAACGTCGATGTCCTGAAAAACGGCGACCCATTCGGTAACATTCCTTTGGGACAAAATGTCCGACATCATCGACACCAGCGCATCGCGGTTTTGCAGCCGCGCCGGATTGGTGGCGAAGCGCGCATCTTCCGCCCACTTCGCATGACCGAGCGCGCGCGCCAGCCGCGCGAACTGGTGGTCGTTGCCGACCGCGATGACCATATGCCCGTCTTTCGCGGCAAATGCCTGATAGGGAACGATTGTCGCATGCGCGTTGCCATACCGCTTCGGCACATGGCCAGACGTCAGGTAATATTGCGCGATATTCGTCATGGAGGCGAGGGTGACGTCCAGCAGGGCGAGGTCGACCAGCTGCCCTTTGCCTGTCTGCGCCCGCGCGTTCAGCGCCGCCAGCGTCCCGATCGCGGCATAAAGCCCCGTCATGACATCGACCAGCGCGACCCCGGCCTTCATCGGCTCCCCGTCCGGTGCGCCCGTATGCCCCATCAATCCGCCCATGGCCTGCGCCATGAGGTCGTATCCCGGCTCGCTCGCCCAGGGGCCGTTCTGCCCGAAGCCCGAAATGGCCGTATATATAAGGTGCGGATGACGGGCATGCACCGCCTCGAACCCCAGCCCGTATTTGTCGAGGCTGCCGACCTTGAAGTTGTGGATCAGAATGTCGCTCTTCGCCGCCAGCGCGTGGATGATGTCCTGTCCCTCAGGTTTGGCGATGTCTATGGCAATGGACCGCTTGTTGCGGTTGGCGGACAGGTAATAGGCGCTCTCGCCCGTATCGTTGCCTGCGCCGTCTTTCAGGTAGGGAGGCCCCCAGCGGCGCGTGTCGTCGCCTTCGCCCGGGCGCTCCACTTTGATGATATCGGCGCCGAGGTCACCCATGATCTGCGTGGCGACGGGCCCGGCCAGCACGCGCGACAGATCCAGAACGCGGATATTAGCGAGCGAGGAGGGCACTGACCGTCTCCATGACATAACCGTGATACATCCATGCGCCGACGCCCGCTATACCGATGGCGAAACCGGGTCCCGCCGGAATAGCCAGTTCGCGGATGGTAAAAGGTGATCTTGTTTTTACAGAAAGAAAAGCGGCGTAAGCAACGCCGTGTAGCAACCCGGCAAATGCGCCGAGCGTCAGCGCATTGATCGTCCCTTCGAAGCCGAGCCACAATCCCGCCGCGCCGAGAAGCTTTACGTCGCCAAGCCCCAGCGCATCGCGCCCGTAATGCCTGTTTGCGAAAAAACGGATGAGGAGAAGGAGGCCGGCGCCTATTGCCGCCCCTGCAAGCATGCCTTCCATATCGACGAAGCGGTAGGCGGTCGTAACGTGGAATATGATGCCGGTAATGCCCAGCGCGGCGTTCAGCTCGTCCGGCAGAATCCAGTGTTTCAGGTCTATCAGCGACATCCAGACCAGCAGGACAATCGATGCTGCAAGGCAGAAAAGGGGAATATACTCGATCATACGGAAGAAAACCTTGGAGCGGCTGTTGATCTGTCCATCATACCGCGTAAAACCCGCCCCGCAAGGGAAGGATTGCTTATTGTAAAATGATCCTTTATTTTTCTTGGGTAACTGATTCTCTCCATGGCATTCCCTTGCCGCATTAGGTTCTCTCCGGATCATGTCCGAAAAAAAGAATATTCTGGTCGTTGAAGACAACAATTTCGTGAGGATGCAGATTTTGCGTTATCTCGCGGAAACGGGCGCGCATGTGCTCGAAGCGTCCGAGGGCGGCCAGGCTCTTGAGATCATCCGGGAGCATGACCGTGCGGGAAATCCGGTCTCTCTGATCGTCGCTGATGTGCGGATGGAACCTGTGGACGGTTTTGAATTTATCAGGAGTATCCGTGGCCTTGAACTGGATATCCCAGTTATCCTTGTCACTGGAGACAATAATCCTGACCTGCTCGAACAGGCTGGATCTTGGGGAGTAAGCGCCGTGATGATCAAACCTGTGCAAAAGGACAGGCTTGTGAAAACGGCGCTGAGGATTATTGAGTCCCATAATAGGAAGGGCTAGGAACGTGGCATCGGGTAAGAAATATTTATCGCGCTTGACGAATGCGGTTGCTCTGGCGGCTTTGACGCTGACGACATCCTGTGCATTCGTGGATGCGCCGTCTTCCAGAAACGTGCAGATCCCTTCGCCCACGACCGCCGATGCGCGAAAAAAGGCGATGAATGAGCGTCCCGACAGCGTAATGTATGTTCCGCTCGGCGAAGACGTGCTTGTCCCGGAGATTACGGATGGTGAAGCATTCCCGTCCGAAATGGTAGGGCCTTATGAGCTGCGCGGCGAAACGCTTGCCGGCGCGCTTCAGCTGGTTCTGGCCGATTACGATATTTCCCTGGCGTTTGAATCCCAGGCTGGCCTGACGCGCCGTGTGACGGTTGCCAATCTTCGCGGCGATCTCGGCAAGGTCGTGCATCAGCTGTGCTCGCTGGCAAACCTTTACTGCTCCTATGAAGACGGCACTGTCACGGTCAAGGACACGCAAACCTTTACCGTCACCCTGCCGCCGATCGGCCGCTCCACGAATACAGGCTCTTCCTCGACGGGCTCCACCTCTGGCGGCGGCTCCAGCAGCGGCGATCAGGATGAATTCCTGGACGATGTGGCGGAGGGCCTCGGCGCGATTCTGGGTGAGGGCTCGCAAACGCCGATCGTCGATCCTACGACCCGCACGATTATCTACGCCGCAACGCAGAGAACGGCCGACATCGCGTCCCGTTACTTCCAGCGCCTGCGCGCGAACACGGCCATGATCGTGTTTGAAACTTATATCTGGGAAGTCTCTCTGAACTCGGGTAACTCGACGGGTGTTGACTGGTTCAAGCTCGCTTCGTTCGGCAAATTCAATACGGGCATCAGCATCAACGGCGGCGTCGGCGCGGATTTCACGAACCCGATCAGTATCGGTCTTCCGACGACGGGTGATGAGTTCACCGGTACGGGCGACATTCTTGAGTTCCTGTCGCAGTTCGGTGCGGTCAAGACGATCTCCCAGCCGCAGGTCACTGTTCTTTCCGGCTCGGAAGCGGAGCTTCGCGTTGCCGATACGCGCAACTACGTATCGCAGGTCGCCACGACGCTCACCGAAAACCAGTCCACGACCTCCGTCAACACGGACTCCGTCGATACCGGTTTCACGCTGAATATCGCCAGCTCGTGGGATAAATCCACCGTATACGCAAACATCAATGTTGAATTGACGGACGTGAAGCAGATTGACGACTACGCCTTCTCCGATGGCGGCGGCGGCGATGGTTCCACAACGCGTATTCAGCTGCCTCAAACGTCCGAGCGTCAGCTTTCCACACAGATCCGCGTTCGTCCGGGCGACTCCGTCCTGATCGCCGGTCTGGTGCGTGAGAACGACAACTTCAACGAAGAAGGTGTCGGCTTCATGCAGCCGCTGATCCCACACAGCCGCACGGCGCAGACGAACAATCTCGAACTCGTCATCCTGCTGCGTCCGCGCGTGGTTGTTTACACGGCCGCAAATGACAAACGCTATGTCGATTACACGATGAAAAAGCATCACACAGCGCCAACGCCGGAGAGCAGCAACAAAGTCAGTACGCCTGAATACAAAAATGTAGGCAATGTCTCGACGCCTGTGGTTGATCCGGTACAGGAGCAGATCCCGGATGGCGTACCGGCCCCGTTGTCCTCCCAGCCGATCACGAAAGAAGTCCTGACTCCCGCATCCATCCCTGAGCCTGCACCAGCGCCGATGGCACCTTCCGCGCCGCCGGTCATGACGCCTGCGCCTGTTGATCCTGCGCCGTCCCAGGCTCCGGCTATGATACCGGCGCGTAAGTCTGTGGCAACGGATTTGCCGACACCGATTGTGAAAACAACGGGGCCGGCTGACAATGATATGACGTCATCTTCCTCTATGAGAGATAGCGGCACATCCCCTGTGCAAAGTGGAAGTGTCTATCCGGCGCCGCCGCCATCTTCTGACTTGAGCCCTCCGGCACCAGCCGCCGAGCCTGCTTCGGTTTATCCGCGCCCGGCGGTTCCGGTGAATGACGGAAATTCAATCTACGGAAATTAATTACATGCCGGATGGTTCTGACCTTCCGGCATTTTTTTTGGAAATATCCACAAGGATTTGTAGCGCCACATTTTTTTCATGATACACTGGACTGTCTTTGATTCTCTCCCGATTCGGGGCCGGGATTCATTCCTTCTTCATAATCTCTTTTTAAACTGACGGCATATGTCTCGATTTTTGAACCTAGGATATACGGCGATGTTTGTGGCGGCTCTGGCCTTGCCGCACGTCGCGAACGCGCAGTCCGCTTTCGATGATCCTGGCGCGCGCAATGCATCCGGTGCGGGCGGCGACCTCGTCACCGTAAGTGAAAAAGTCGAAGCTGGCGGCGTTGCCATGGGTTCGTCCTCCCAGGTAGTCGTTCTTTTTAAAAACGAAGATTCCAAGCCGATAAAAACAGGCGCGATCAATCTTTATCCGTCCTCCAATATTTCCGCGACCGTTGGTGAGAACCAATGTAGTGGCGCGGCGATCGAGCCGGGGGAGGTCTGCGCTATCTCCGTGCAGGTAAAAGGTCTTCAGGAAGGTCGCTACCGCATTGAAATGCTGATCCGTCACGACGGCCGCGCGAAACTTCTCACCGCCACGATCAACGGCGAGGTTGAGCGTGCAGGCGATGGTCAGGTCGATCTTATCAGCGATGTCGAATTGATCCCGTCCTCTATTGATTTCGGCTCCCTGACGGAAAGCAAGGCGCAATCCAAAACCGTCATCCTGCGCAACAAGACGTCCAAGGATATCGATATCGAGGATGTTTCTATAGAGGCCGGCCTGCAATCCGGTTTCCAACTGAACACAAATTGCACGACGCTTCAGACGGGCTCCGCCTGTGTGGCGACGGTAAGCTGGCTGCCGGAGAAAAAAGGTCCTTCCACAGGCACTCTCATTGTAAAACACTCCGGCTCTACGGGCGTTTCAACGGGTGAGATCAAGGGCGAATATACGCCGCAGGCGTCCCAGCCTGCTGAATCCTTCCCTGAGGCCGTACCGGGCAAGGGCTTGCTGATCTCTTCCAAGGAGGAGGTAGATTTCGGCGGCGGCGTAACGCAGAGCTCGTCCATCACGGTCTCCCTCGTAAACGTGGGTGATGTGCCGCTGACGATCACGAATGTATTTATGACGAACGCTGAAAACGGCGTGCGCGTTGAGCCCACGGGATGCAAGGCCAGCACGTCCTTGGCACCGCTGGAGGCTTGCCCGCTGACCCTGACGTGGGAGCCTGTGCGTGAAGGCAGTATTGTTGATGACGTCCAGATTGCCCACTCCGGCGCGCGTGGTCTGCTCGTTCTCCCTCTGCGCGGCAGTGCGTCCAAAGGGATCAACAAGGACAAGAAAGCCATTACGCTCAGCCGCTCGCCGGGCGTAGAGGCAATTATCAGCCAGATCCAGCCCTTGTCTCTGGAGGAGGTAGAGGGCACGAAAGCGTCTCAAACCGCGCCAGCTGGCGGCAACATGCCGCGTGCGCCTGAAACCAATGCCGCGACGGTCGAGCAGGCGAAAAAGGACGGCGCCGAAATCGTACAGGGCGGTGACCGCGCAGTTTCCGGCAAAGTGTCTCAGAACCCTGCCGGAAAACGCAATGCGGGCTTTCAAAACGCATCCTACGGCGGCAGCGATCCGGAACTTGGCATCACGGACGCCGATGTG
>QFNK01000046.1 GCA_003240795.1 Micavibrio aeruginosavorus
AATTCAGGCAGATGGAAATGTGAAGGCTGGGGCGCTTGCGCTTGATGCAAACGTTGCGCAGGTCGCGGCGGAAGCGGGGATCGCGGGGCTGGAATTCTTCTCCGGCATTCCCGGCACGATCGGCGGCGCGCTACGCATGAACGCGGGCTGTTACGGCAGTGAAACGAAAGATGTGCTGGTAAGCTGCGAGGCGCTTGACCGTCAGGGACGGCTGCATACCTTCACGCCGGACGATCTGCATATGACATACCGCCATATCGAATTGCCGGACGATTACATTTTTGTTTCTGCGATATTCAGGGGGCAAAAAGATAATCCCGAGAATGTGTTGGCGCGCATGGCTGAAATCAAATCGAAGCGCGAGGCAAGTCAGCCGATCCGTGAAAAGACGGGCGGCAGCACGTTCGCGAACCCGCCCGCGGAAGATATCGCAAAGGCCGGACTGCCCGAGGGTACGAAGGTCTGGCAACTGATCGACATGGTCGGCGGCAGGGGTCTTAAAATCGGCGGCGCGGTGATGAGCGAGAAACACTGCAACTTCATGATCAACGAAGGCGGCGCCACCGCCGCCGACCTCGAAGCTCTCGGGGAAGAAATTCGCAAAAGGGTGGACGAGCGTTTTGGAATCACCCTACGCTGGGAAATCAAACGGATCGGGGAGCCATGAGCCGGAATACAGTCGCCGTCGCAGTCGTAAAACAGGGCAAGGAATTTGCCATGCTGAAAAGACTTACGGAGGTTTGGACGTTCCCGAGCGGCAAGGTGGAGCCGGGCGAAACGGTCGAGGCTGCGACACTGCGCGAAGCGTTTGAGGAAGCCGGCCTGACTGTCAAAATCGTCGCCGATCTGGGCGAGCGCGAGGTTGGCGAAAACCATCTGCATTACAGATTGTGCGAGGTTGTCTCCGGTGATCTGACATTGCGCGAGCCTGATAAATTTTCTGAAGCACGCTGGCTAAGTGGCGATATTGTCATGCAAATCGGCGGCCAGCATCTGCACCGTCCGATTCTGGATTGCATCTATGCGGACCGGCCGCGCGATTTCGCCCCGTTGCCGGAAATCGCATAAGCGGCAATGCGTTATGCCGCTCGATAACCGCACATGTTTTACCGTCAATCTGCGTGACGGGTTATGCTGCCTGAATTGCGGCAAGGCGCCTGCGGGGGAAGAAGGATATCACCGCGGCTTTGAATATCATCATGTCGTCCCGCGCAGCGAGGGCGGTGCCGACACGCCGGACAACATCGCGCTTTTGTGCCACGAGTGCCATCTGGACGGTCACAGGGGAAGGATGGACCTTGGTGAAAAGGCGAAAAACTGGCGCTTAAATCCCCCTGAACGCTTTCCATGCAACGCCTGCACTGATACGCTTGTCGTGAATAAGGTCGAAATGAATTGCGGTTGGTATCTGTGCCGTCACTGCGGCGTCAAAACCCACCTGTGGCACCATTTCTTTTCACGCGCGCCGCACGTGCCGCAAAAGGAGTAAGAATGACAAAAACAGTAGCGCTTCTGGTCGGTGGCTGGTCTTCGGAAAGGGAAGTGTCCCTGATGAAGGGCAAGCATGTCGAGGCCGCGTTGAAAGAGGGCGGATATGACGTCCGCGTTATCGACGTCACCCGCGATTTACAAAAGCTTGCCAAGGATTTAAGCCCGCGTCCTGATGTCGTGTTTAACAATCTCTACGGCCGCGGCGGTGAGGACGGCACCATTCAGGGCGTGCTCGACATGATGGGAATTCCCTACACGCATTCCGGCGTGGCGGCATCCGCCGTCGGCATGGACAAGACTCTCACGAAAAAACTGGCGCAATCGGTCGGCGTGCGCGTATCGCCCGGCAAGATCGCATCGAAGGCGGACATCCTCGCCGAGCGCGTGATGGAGCGCCCTTATGTCGTAAAACCGATCAACGAAGGATCGAGCGTGGGCGTGCGCATTATTCTTGAAGGAGAAAATCAGGCGCCGATCGACGAGGCGAGCTGGACATTCGGGGAGCAGGCGCTGGTCGAAAAATACGTGCCGGGCCGCGAAATCCATGTCGCCGTGCTGGACGGTAAGGCGCTCGGCGTTACGGAAATAATCGTCAAGGGCCGCTTCTTTGACTATGAAGCGAAATATGTTTCTGACACGACCGAACTGATTACGCCCGCGCCCGTACCGGACATTGTCGCCAAAACGGCGATGGAGTTTGCAAAAAACACCTATGACGTTCTGGGGTGCGAGGGGATCGCGCGTTGCGACCTTCGATATGATGATTCCAAACCGGGCGCCGATGGGGTATATTTGCTCGAAATTAACACCATGCCCGGCCTTTCGCCCGGATCCATCGCCGTGATCCAGCCCGAACATAACGGCATGGACTATGTCCAACTTTGTTCCCATCTGGTTGAAACCGCGCGATGTCACTTACCGGCACAAGAAGATCGACAATCCTCAAGCGACGCTCCGGCGGCGCGGAGCGCCTGATCCTATTCATCAAACGGTTTGGCATTCTGCTCGCCGTGATTGCCGTCATCTTGTGGGTTGGCGCATGGCTCGTCATGTCCGGCGTTGCCGAACGCACCAGAATGGGCATCGAATCCTCCTTCCTTCAAACCACCAAAGGATGGGGGTTCAAGGTCGATAACATTCTGGTCGATGGCCGTTCTTACACCGATGCCGACACGCTAAAAGCCATGATCAACATGGAAAAGGGCGACCCGATTTTCGCGTTCCGCCCGGCGGAGGCGAAGGCGATGCTGGAAAAGATTTCCTGGGTGAAATCCGCGCAAGTCGAACGCCGCCTGCCCGATACCATCTATATCAAGCTGACCGAGCGGGAGCCGTTTGCCTTGTGGCAGCGGAACAAGAAACTCGTCCTGATCGACAAGGAAGGCGCGGTTTTGAGCGACCGCGACCTCGGCAAATTCAGCAAGCTGATGATCGTCGTCGGAAACGAGGCACCGCAAAGGGCGGCCGAACTGCTCTCCATGCTGGACGCCGAACCGTCCATCCGCGAGCGGGTCGAGGCCGCGACGCTGATCGCCGGGCGCCGCTGGGATCTGAAACTGAAATCCGGCGCGGATGTAAAGCTTCCGGAAAAGGAGCTGGGCCTCGCGCTGCGCCGTCTTGCCGTCAATCATGAGGAAGAGGCTTTATTAGACAAGGATGTTTTGAGCATTGACGTGCGGGAAGAGGGCCGTATAACTGTAAGGACCAAACCCGGCGCCGCTCAGGATTACAACGCCGGCTCCACCCCAGCCGCAGGCAAGCCGATCTGATGAAACACAAGCTCAAACCGAAAGGCTCTATTCTGGCCGCCCTCGATATCGGCAGCCACAAGATCGCGTGTTTTATCGGGCGCATCGTCGATGACGAAGGCGCGATCGAGGTTCTGGGTGTCGGCTATCAGGCCGCCAAGGGCGTCAAAGGCGGCGCGGTGATTGATCTGGATCAGGCCGAAGGGGCGATCCGTTCCGCCGTGCATGCCGCCGAAAATATGGCGGCAGAGGCGATGAAGGGCTACCCGCTGCGCGAAGTCATTATCAACGTGCCGGGCGTCCACGCGCATTCTCATATTATGACGGCGAGCATTCAGGCCGCCGGTCACTCCATCACCGACAACGATGTGCGCCGTGCATTGGCCAAGGCGCAGGATCAGGTGCTGTCCGCGGATTACGAGCTGATCCACACGATCCCGATCGGCTACCGCATCGACGGGCACGAAGGCATCCGTGATCCGCGCGGCATGGTCGGGAACCAGCTCGACGTCGGCATTCACATGGTAACCGCCGATCTCGGCCCGCTCCAGAATATGGCGTCCTGCATAGAACGGAGCCATCTTGATATCATCGCTCTCGGCTCTTCGGCTTACGCGGCGGGACTTGCCTGTCTGGTCGAAGATGAAATGGATCTGGGCTGCACGGTCATCGACCTCGGCGCGGGTGTGACGTCCTTCGCGGTGTTTCAGGGCGGCGCCATGATATATTCCGATGCGATTCCGGCGGGCGGCGCGCATGTGACGAACGACATCGCCAAGGGCCTGACCTGTTCGCAATCCGATGCGGAGCGCCTGAAGACATTATATGGCAGCGCCATGGTGACGAGCGGGGACGAGAACGAGCTGATCGAAGTGCCGCAGCTGGGCGAGCATGATCGTCACGCGCCGAACCATATTCCAAGATCACTGCTGATCGGCATTATCCAGCCGCGGCTTGAGGAGATTCTCGAAATCGTCCGCGGCCGCTTGCGCGATTGCGGCCTCGGCCACATTATCGGCCGCCGTGTCGTCCTGACGGGCGGGGGAAGCCAGATGCCCGGCATCCGCGAGCTCGCGCAATCGATTCTGGACAAGCAGGTGCGCCTCGGCCGCCCGATCCGTTTAAGCTCGCTGCCCGATGCGGTAAGCGGTCCCGCCTTTGCCACGACGGCGGGGCTTCTCACCTATATCACTGAACGCCACGACGAAATGCCTGCCGAAATCATGGCAACTGTCGAACCCGGTTCATTGTGGGAGCGGGTGAAGTACTGGTGGAAGGAAAACTGGTAGAATAAGAATCAACAAGCGGCCCTTCGGGGCCGTTTTTTGCATTTTGTGCGAAGGGGATTCCTCCTGTGGTTAAATGGCGTGTTTCTGTGAACGGAATATTGTGAAGTTTGTGCGTTGGTTTAAGGTTTCTTTGCAGTGATTTGAATTTGTTTCACAATGTCGAATGTTGGCAAAACAATTCACGTTTTTTCCTGCTGAAATCCTTGAAAAATCCGCATTTCCTCCCCAACTTATCCACAGGCAAATGTCATCATTCTCTTTGGCTTTCGAAGGCTTCATGACACAATCCTGATGTGTGAATCGGATGAGATGCTTAAGGCGCTTTTCTGATCCATCGCACAGGGGAAATCTGCAGTCTTTAACCGCCGAATGCCCGCCGTTTTTGCCGCTCAGGGAATTTTCAGGATTCCTCTACGGAAAGAACACCCATAGAATCATATAAGAAGCCTTAGAACACGGAAGGTTCAACCCATGATCAACTTAAGAATACAAGCACCAGAGGTGAATAGATTGTCCCCGAAAATAACAGTTGTCGGTGTTGGCGGCGCAGGCGGTAACGCAGTCAACAATATGATCTCGAGCGGCCTCGAAGGCGTCGAGTTTTTGGTTTGCAACACGGACGCTCAGGCGCTCGACGGTTCGCTCTGCGAAACGCGTATCCAGCTGGGCTCTCATGTGACAGGCGGTCTTGGCGCCGGTGCGAAACCTGAAATGGGCATGAAAGCGGCCGAGGAAAGCATCGAAGATGTTATGTCCCGTCTGCAGGGTGCGAACATGGTCTTCATCACCGCCGGTATGGGCGGCGGTACTGGAACGGGTGCGGCGCCGGTTATTGCGCGCGCCTGCCGCGACTCAGGCATCCTCACGGTCGGCGTTGTCACCAAGCCGTTCACGTTCGAAGGCACGCACCGTATGCGTCAGGCCGATGCCGGTATCCTCGAAATGCAGGATGTCGTCGACACGCTGATCGTCATTCCGAACCAGAATTTGTTCCGTGTCGCGAACGAGCGCACGACATTTGCCGAAGCGTTCCGCATGGCGGACTCCGTTCTGCAATCCGGCGTTCGCGGCGTGACCGACCTTATTACAAAAGAGGGCCTGATCAACCTAGACTTCTCAGACGTCCGCTCCGCAATGCTGGAAATGGGCAAGGCGATGATGGGAACGGGCGAAGCCGAAGGCGAGCGCCGCGCGATCGAAGCTGCGGAAGCCGCCATCAACAACCCTCTGCTCGACGACATCTCGATGAAGGGCGCACGCGGCGTCATCATCAACGTCACGGGCGGCGCCGACATGACGCTGTTCGAAGTCGATGAAGCCTGTAACCGCATCCGCGACGAAGTCGACGCGAACGCAAACATCATCTTCGGCTCCACCTTCGACGACCGTATGGAAGGCCGTATGCGCGTTTCCGTCGTTGCCACGGGCATCGACGCGGGCGAGGCGAAACAGGCCGGCTCCAACAATGGCGGCATGAAAGTAACAGCCGTGGGAAAGCCGACCGCGCAGCCTGAAACCAAACCGGTTTTTGAGCGTGCGCGTCCGATCACGAACACGGTCGCAAACCCGGTTCAAAGCAATACGGTCCTGCAACGCTCCGCCATTCCGGCACGTCCGGCCTACACTGCGCCTCAGGCGAAAGCCTTCACGCAGGATGAGCCGGAACGCGACATGTTCGAGCAGCAGGAATTCGTAGCCCAGGCCGAGCCGCAGGTAACACTGCCGCAACAACCGCAAGCTTATGTCCTGCCGCAAGCGGCCGCGCCCGTACAGCAGCGTTCCGTCCAGCAGCAAACCGCCAGCATGCGCGGCGCCGTTCAGGATGGTCACTTCATCCCGCCGCAGCCGGTTATTCCGGAGCCGCAGGAGCCTGTCTCCAGCTACGCCGCACCGGTACAACAAGCCGCAACGCCCGCGCCGGTTCAGGTTCAACAACAGCAGCAGGCGCAAGGCTACAACCTGCGTCCGCCGGTACAGGCCGCCCAGCAACAGCAGGCAGCCGCACCGAAAAAGACGCCATCCCTGTTCGAGCGTATCACGAGCGGTGTCCGCCGTGACCACCACCAGCAAGCGCCGGTGGAGCAGTCCTCCTATGACCAGGATTTCGGCGGCGGTGTCGAAGTGCAGCAGCCGCGTCAGGCATCTGGAGGCGGTGGTTTCCACAGCGCCCTGCGTGCCACGCCGCGTGCGTCGGAACTTCCGGCCCAAGGACTTCTGAACATCGACGCTCCGGCGGCGACGCGTCAGCAGGCAGCCGAAGGCGACCTCGACATTCCGGCCTTCCTGCGTCGTCAGGCGAACTAGGCCTTTAACCAATTCGGATTTTTTCTGAGTGTCCTCCAGAAAAAATCATACTTACGGGGAGCTTCGGCTCCCCCTTTTTTTATTCTATTTCAAATGGTTAAAAATGTAACACAGCGCAACAATCAGTGATTTGAGAATGCGGGGAGGCGCGCCTAAAGTCATCATACGAAGATTCCTCTAGGACACTGCCCCATGCAAAAGACCCTGAAACACTCCATCGACGTAAGCGGTATCGGCCTTCACTCCGGCAAAACCGTCACCATGCGCCTCGTTCCTGCGGCCGCAGACCATGGAATCGTTTTCAAACGCACCGACATGGAAGAGGGCAAGAACATCATTCCGGCCGCTTACGACCGCGTTGTGGACACGCGTCTTTGCACGCTGATCGCCAACGAATACGGCGCCCGCGTGGGTACAATCGAACATCTTATGGCCGCGCTCCGTGGTTGCGGCATCGACAACGTCCTCGTTGAAATCGACGCCGCCGAAGTGCCGGTCATGGACGGCAGCTCCAAGGCCTTTGTCGAAGCCATCGATGCAACAGGCACGTTCACGCAGGCCGCGCCGCGCCGCGCGATCAAGATATTGAAAGAGATCATCGTCCGTGAAGGCGACAAGATGGTGCGCCTGTCCCCGTCCAACGTGCCTGTTTTTAATGGCCGTATCGAGTTCGCGCACAAGGATATCGGGTTTCAGGAATACTCCCTGAAAATGGTCAACGGCAACTTCCGTCACGATGTTTCCGACTGCCGTACGTTCGGCTTCGTCAAAGAGGCGGAAATGCTCCGCGCCGCCGGCCTCGGCCTGGGCGGCAGCCTCGACAACGCCATCATCCTCGATGACGAGGGTGTTATGAACCCGGACGGCCTGCGCTGCTCCGACGAATTCATCCGCCACAAAATTCTGGATGCTGTCGGCGACCTGTATCTTGCAGGCGGCCAGATCCTCGGCGCTTATGACGGCTACAAGGCCGGTCACGCCCTGAACAACGCGATCCTCCATGCGCTCTTCGCCGACCGCACGGCCTGGATGCCGGTCGACCTGCACGCCGATATCGACGAGAGCGAAACGGTTCTCTTTACGGCCGCCGGCGAAAACGTGCCTGTTTCCGTAAATTAAAAGTCTCCGGAAAACCTCGGCTTTCCCTCTTTTCAGCGTCAGCTTGTAAGGCTATGAATAGGTCATGCTGAAAAACATCCTGACATACTCCCTGCTTGCCGCGCTTGCGCTCGCGCTTCCCGCCTGTTCGTCGTCCGACAAGGACAAGGAAAAACAGGTCGAAAAACCCGCAGAGCAATTGTACGACGAGGCGACAAAAGCGCTCGAAGCCAAAAATTACAAACAGGCGACGACCCTTTTTGAAGAGGTGGAGCGCCAGCACCCGTATTCGCAATGGGCAACGAAGGCGCAGCTGATGGCCGCGTTCTCCGCGTACGAAGGCGACAATTACGATGACGCGATCCTCGCGCTCGACCGCTTTATCGAATTGCACCCGGGCAGCGAGAGCATCGATTACGCCTACTACCTGAAGGCGCTCGCCTACTACGAACAGATTTCGGATGTTCAGCGCGATCAGGCGCTGACGCAGCAGGCGCTCGACGCGTTCAACACGCTGATCCAGCGTTTCCCGGACAGCAAATACGCGCGCGAAGCAAAATTGAAAATGGATCTGACGCGCGACCACCTCGCCGGAAAAGAGATGGAAATCGGGCGTTACTACCTGAATCGCGGTGAAGTCAACGCGGCCATCAACCGTTTCCGCACGGTGGTGAAGGACTACCAGACGACGACCCACGTACCCGAAGCCCTACACAGGCTTGTCGAATGCTACATGTCGCTCGGCCTTTATACCGAAGCGACGCGCGTCGCCGCCGTTCTGGGCCACAACTATCCGGGATCGAAATGGTATGAGGACACATACAAAATCATCGATCCGAAAATGCGTCAGGACGTGATCGAGAACCGTTCCTTCTGGGACAAGACGGTCGACTCGCTGTTCCGTCCGGATTAATGGAAAAAGGGCGGTGATGCGATGCTCGCCGGGCTGACAATCAAAAACGTGGTATTGATCGACCATCTGTTCATACAGTTCGATGGCGGTCTCTGCGCGCTCACGGGGGAAACGGGGGCGGGGAAATCCATCCTGCTCGACTCTCTCGGCCTCGCGCTCGGCGCACGCTCGGAAAGCGGGCTGGTACGCAAGGGTGCGGACAGCGCGAATGTCAGCGCGGAATTCGACATCACGGGAAACCATCCTGTCTTCGCCTATCTGGCGGAGCAGGGGATCGAAACCGAAAGCCCGCTGATCCTCCGCCGCAGCGTCGGCGCGGACGGAAAATCCCGCGCTTTCATCAACGATCATCCGGTCAGCGTCTCGTTGCTCAAATCCGCCGGCGAAATGCTGGTGGAAATTCACGGGCAGTTCGACACGCAGACTTTGCTCAACCCGCGCACGCACCGCGCGCTGCTCGATGATTATGCGGGCGCGGCGAAGGATGCGGGTGCATTGAGGGCCTCGTGGGAATCATGGGCAAAGGCGCGTGAGGCGCTGGAGCAAAAACGTATGGACATGGACCGCGCGAAAAGCGACGAAGCGTATTTCCGCGCCGCGCTCGAACAGCTGGACGACCTCGCACCGCAGGAGGGGGAGGAGGAAAAGCTCGCAACCCTTCGCATGCGCCTGATGAAGCGGGAGCAGAATATCGGTTATTTCACCGCCGCCGATCAGGCCGCCGAGGAAGCGCTGAGCGCGATGAACACCGCGTGGCGCGCGTTGGAGAAAGCAGGCGAGGGGCATG
>QFNK01000047.1 GCA_003240795.1 Micavibrio aeruginosavorus
ATCGACAAAATACGCTATCACAAAATCGTGATAATGACCGATGCTGACGTCGACGGTGCGCACATCAGAACGCTGCTGCTGACGTTCTTCTTCCGCTATATGCCAAGCGTGATCGAAAAAGGCTATCTCTACATCGCCCAGCCGCCGCTTTACAAAGTAAAACGCGGTAACTCCAGCGAAGTGTATCTGAAAGATGACGCGGCGATGGAGGATTACCTGATCACGGCGGCGCTTGGCGATATCCGCCTGATGGACGACGGCGGTTCTGTCCGCGCCGGCAATGACATTCTGGATGTGCTGAACAAATCCCGCTCCATCCGCGGCTCTATCGGTTCGCTCGCGCAAAAAGCGGGAAATCGTGATCTGGTCGAACAGGCGGCGATTTCGGGTGCGTTCGATGAACACATGTTCACGGACGATGATTATGCGCGCGATGTCTGCACGAAACTGGCGGCGCGTATGAATGCATTGGCCGCGAAGAACGAAAAGAACTGGAAGTGCGAATTCACGCAAGTCGGCGGCCTTGTGGCCGAGCGTTCCGTGCGTGGTGTGCAGGAACGTGTACGCCTCTCCATCGAAAACATGCGCTCGGTCGATGCGCGTAAGATACACGGCCTGACGGCATGGCTCGTTGAAAACTTCGCCGCGCCTGCGCGTCTGATGGCGGGTGAAAAGGAAGTGGCGAAGATCAACGGCCCGTATGGTCTGTTTGACTCCGTTCTGGAAGTCGGCCGCAAGGGTCTGACGATGCAGCGATACAAAGGTCTTGGCGAGATGAACCCCGAGCAGCTCTGGGAAACGACGCTCGATCCGAATGTCCGTGTCTTCCTTCAGGTCACGGTCAAGGATGCGGAAAAGGCGTCTGAGCTTTTCACGACGTTGATGGGCGATGTCGTTGAACCGCGCCGCGAATTCATTCAGGAAAACGCCCTCCGCGCGCAACTGGACGCTTAAACCATGACTGAACCTGCACAAAAAGACGCGCCGCCTTGCGGCCTTTATCTCATCATGCCGCAAGGATGGATGGAGCCGGACTTCCTGAAAAATCTGCGCGATCTTTTCCGCTCGATCAACGCGTCGCGTTACGAGAAGAACGGCCATGTCATCGAATTCCGCGCCGAAGACCGTAAATACGGCCTGGAGGAAATGGACATCATCCGCGCGCTTGCGGAGCTGACGAAATCGCAGGGCATTATTTTTGTGGTTGGAAACAATATCGCGTTAGCGAAGGCCTGTGCCGCCGACGGTGTAATGCTCGAGGATGCAGCACAAATCGAAGAAGCACGCCGCGAAATGGGCGACGATGCCATTATCGGTGTACGTTGCGGACAATCCCGCCGTCTTGCCGAAAAAGCCCTGGAACACGGCATTGATTACGTCAGCTTTTACGAGCCGCTCGGCGGGCTGATCGATCCGGGTATTATCGAATGGTGGCATTATAAAACGGGTGAAGCCTGCCTGATCGAAGGCCGCATAACAAATGACGACTGCGCGTTCTATGTCACGGCCGGCGCGGACTTTATTGATGCCAGCCATTATGTCTGGAACCATCCAAAGGGTGTTATGCAGAGCGTGGTCAACATGACGCACGCCATTGATCTTGCACTGGATGTGCAAAACGAAAACAGCAGGAAGGCATTGTAATGGGCTCTCTCGCGCAGGAATTATCGGTACTGGTTGGCGATGCGTTTGAGCAGGCTGGGCTTGACCGCACGTTAGGCCGCGTCAGCGTTTCCGACCGTTCCGACCTCGCGCAGTTCCAATGCAATGGCGCGATGGGCGCGGCCAAGGCCGCCAAGAAAAACCCGCGTGAAGTGGCGGGTGCTGTCGCGGAAATACTTCTGCAAAATCCTGCCTTTTCCAAGGTTGAAATCGCCGGACCAGGCTTCATCAACCTGAACGTCACGGACGAATTCCTGACGAACTATCTCGTGAAAATCGCAAGCGATGAAAAATCTGGCATGACCGATATAGGCCGCGGCGAAACGGCTGTGCTTGATTACGGCGGCCCGAACATCGCGAAGGCGATGCATGTGGGCCACCTGCGTTCCGCCATTATCGGTGAGGCCGTATGGCGTGTCATGGATTTCTGCGGTTACAGGGCGCTGGGTGATGTACACCTCGGCGACTGGGGCACGCATATGGGCATGCTGATCGGCGACTATGTTGAGTCCGGCGATGCCCAAAAGGTAACGGATACGGATCTGGATGACGCGGCGCAGGTCGATGCCCTGATGGACGACATGGCCGAACGCTATCCGCGGGCGGCAACGGCGGCGAAGGAAAATGCCGATCTGATGGAACGCGCCCGCGCGATCACGGTGCAGCTGCAGGATAAGACGGAACCTTACTACAGCCTCTGGGAAAAAATCCGCCTTGTGTCCGTCATGGGCATGAAGCGCAACTATGCAGCCCTCGGTGTTCACTTTGACCTCTGGAAGGGCGAGGCGGACGTGCATGACTACATCGCCCCGATGGTCGAGGATTTGAAGGCGCGCGGTTATGCGGTTGATAGTGATGGCGCGGTTGTTTTTCCGGTCGCTCAGAACGACGACAAGAAAGAATACCCTCCTCTGATCCTTTACAAACGTGATGGCGCCGTCATGTACGGCACCACGGATATGGCGACGATTGTCGAGCGTGTGAAACTCTATAACCCCGCAAAAATCATCTATATCGTCGATCAGCGTCAGGCACTGCACTTTGAACAGGTTTTCCGTGCCGTACGTAAAGGCGGCATAGTGCGCGGCGACGTCGAATTGACGCATGCGGGCTTTGGCACAATGAACGGGCCGGACGGCAAACCGTTCAAAACCCGTGCGGGCGGCGTCATGCGCCTGGACGATCTTATCGCCATGGCCGTTGAAAAAGCGCGTGCGCGCATGGAAGAAGCGAAGGTTGGTGCCGACTTCTCGAAAGAGGAACAGGCCGATATCGCGCATAAGGTTGCGATCGCCGCGATTAAATTTGCCGACCTGCAGAACCAGCGCCACGCGGATTATGTTTTCGATCTAGACCGCCTGACAAGTTTTGAAGGCAAAACGGGCCCGTATTTGTTGTATCAGGCCGTCCGGATCAAGTCGCTATTGCGCAAGGCCGGCTATGATATCAACGCCGTGCCGTCGCTGGCATTACAGGATGGCGACCGTGCGCTTGCGCTGGTGCTGACCGAAATGCCGGACGCTGTCGAGGCTTCGCTGAAAAACTATGCGCCGCACCATCTTTGTGATTACGCCTACCGCGTCGCGCAGGCATTCTCATCCTTCTATGGCAATTGTCACATCCTGTCCGAAGAAAACGAAACGGTGCGCGCAAGCAGGCTTTCCCTGTGCGCGCAGACCTACCGCAAGCTTGAGCTTGTGCTGAATCTTCTCGGCATAGAAATTCCGGAACGGATGTAAACCTTACGAGCTTTTCTTCTTCAGAAGTTTGGTGAAGGTAACGGAACGGCGTCCCGGTTTCTGCGGACGCACGGTGCGGCCTATCATTCCTTCGACGGCATCGAGGAAGTTATCATTCCCGCGCGGCCGCCCCGTTTGCAGATGGCGGTCGATGGATGTCGGGTCGGATTCTTCCGGCCATTCCTGCAGGAAGCCGGCCCAGTCAGGAACGAAGTGGAGAAGCGGGCGCTCTGACGTAAGCAGCCTGTCTTCACGCGATTTCACATGCGCGCGGGCGCTGCTCCAGAGATAGCTTTCCGGCGTCGGTGCAAAACCCGCAGCAACGGGAAGCACTTCGATATGACGGGCGGCGTTGAGCAGATGCGTTTCATCCATGGGGTAGGAAAAGAAACGGTCCTGAAAAAGATGACCGCGCCACCCGTTGCGCTCGTTTATGCGGCGTGTGTAACGGCGATGCGCCTCACCCAGCGCGCGGCCAAGCGAATTTTCCGTGCGCGGCACGGCAATCATTTGAATCTGATTGGGAAGCAGGCAGTAAGACCAGATGGCCACGCCCTTGTCGGCACATTCCTCTGCCAGAAATTCTATGTAGGCTTCGTAGTCGCCTTTTTCAAAGAAAACGGGCTCCCCGCGGTTGCCGCGCTGGGTGATGTGATGGGGTGTATCCGGTAAAACGATGCGTGCTTGTCTGGCCATAAAACGAGATTAGGGGAAATGGCGCGGCGCGTCAATAATTCTATCCTGTCCCTTGAAACGACTATCGGATCAGCAACGGTGTGATGATGGTGAAGGTGTTGCCATCAACCTGCGCGCAGAATGCGCTGTAGCCATTAAGGTTCGCGCCGACGTTTATCGCGCCGTTATTGTCATTGAAAACGCCTTTGTAACGCATGTTGAAAGCGCCGTGGTAGAAAGAGGGCAGTTTTTCCAGGTTTGAGCTGTTCTCGGGAACATTGCCAATTTTGTTGATTTCTTTGCAGAGTTTCATGGCGTTGCCGTTATTTCCCAAGTCGGTCCGTTGGGTCGTTGCCATATAGAGGTCATGGCGCGTGTCTGTCCCGAATCCTTGAACGGTGAGAGCCGCGCCGGTATCCCCTGTCGCAAACCAGGGCGATCCGTAATTGGAATCGTATTTGATCGTCGGGAAGTCGGTCCATGTTATGCCGCCGCCATCCGGATGAAAAATATGGCAGCTATTGTTAACAGGCGAATTGTTGTTCTGGTACCAGGTGGCATCGGGCCAGTTGGAAGACTGGAAGCTGAGTTCGCTTTCGGAACAACCCCTGTTCAAAAGCCTTTCTATGGCTTTGCGGATGGATGCGCCGTAACCCATATACTCTGTCGCCAGCAATTTGGTCTGATGCGCACTCAGGTCTCCTTGCCCTTGCTGGCTTCCGCGCATGAAGGTATGGGCAAGTCCGGCGAAAAGGGCGATGCCAAGCAGGATGAAAACAATGGCATTTCCGGACTGGCGCTGGCGGTTCATCTTTATTCCTTTTTGCCCAGAAGGGTTGCCATGGCATTGGCGCCCGCATCTTCGAGAATTTTTTCAGCGTCTTTTGCCAGCGTGTGGCGTGATACTGTGGCCGGTTGTTCCATGGCTTGGACATTGCCATCGCCATCGTTATTAAGGTCGCTCCATGAAACACTGTTCTCCGTGCGAACGTCTTCAGCCGCGGCAGGCGCGGGAGCGGGTGAAGCACCGGCAGGCGATTTTTTGAAGAAACCCATAGGACCTGCAGGTGCAGCGGCTGGTGCCGCCGGAGATTGCGGAGCGGGGGCCGCAGATGTTTGTGCTGGCTCCTGCGTGTCGCTTCCGCCTGCAAGGGCTTTGGCCGCTTCTTCCGGATACTGGCGCGCATGAAGTTCGGCAATCGCGGCGATGCCGTAATCGACGGTCTGCTCCGCTTTACCGATGCTGTTGCGGTAGCCGTCCGCCAGCGCGTCAATGATTTCGGATGGAAGGGAATGAACATCTGATTTTTCCGCTGTCCATGTCTTGCTGACCAGATTGTCGCGCAGGCGCGTGACCGCATCGCGGTTGCGGAGAATCTGTTCATCCGGCGCAGGCAGGGAGATATAGCGCGTAACGCGCATCGCCTTCGCATGGCCGGGGTTCGTGTAGAAAATCTGCACGTCGATGACGGTGCCTTCAAAGATCATGACGGCCTCGCCCTCGCGAAGCTTTTTCAGGTCGCCGTAATCGGCGCGGTCGACGGCGTTCACGCCGGCGCCCTGATTGTCATAGAACGATCCCGTCGAAAGACCGCCGGAGAGCGTGTAACCGGACGTCTGCATGACGAGCGCTTTACCTGCCTGGCGTTCGAAGTAATCTTTCGTGTCGGTCGGATCGGACAGCTTGCCGAAAATCTTGATGTTACAGTTACCGGTGATGGAGCGGGATTCTTCCTTCACGCGTTTTTGAAGGGCGGGCAAATCCTGCGCGGCGAAGACGAGCGCGAAGCCGAGCGAACGGGCCTGCGCGGCCATGACCGCCATACCTTCGGAGATGTAGTATCCGACCTCGTCGAAGACCGTCATGAACGGGGTGGAGGAATGGGTCGGCTTGTTCTCGATAACCGTTGCCGTCTCTCCTTCGACGGTGGAGCCGAGGGTCGAGCCCATCATCCCCTTGATCGTCGCGGCAACGATTTTACCAAGGTTTGCCGTTTCATCGCCGGACTTTTCAAGCGCCGGGATAAGAACGATCAGGATGCGGCGGTTCAGGACAACGTCAACCATGTCGACGTCTGCGGCGGCTGTATCGAAGATGTAGCCGTAGTCGTCACCAAGAGACTGCAAAGACCGCGTAAACTGCATCGTCAAATAACCGTGCTGCTGACGCACCGTCGTCGTATCGATCATCGGCTGGTCGGGGCCTGCGGGCTTTTCCTGGCCGTTGTCATCGAACGCCGCGTCGACATACCCCGGCAGAGTGTTGAGATAGCCCGAGATACTGGCGCGAAGATCATCGGGCAGCGCGTCATCGCGGCTGAGCTTTACGACGTTCTTGAAATCCAGATAATCGCGGATCGTGGAGACGGACATCGGAATATCCTGATTGTCGCGTTTCCACGTCAGCGCAGGCATAAGCGATCCGATAAGGGAGACGGCGCGCTCTTTCCACATCGCGTTATCGCCTTCCGCCTGCGGCATTAGGGATACGAGCATGTTGGTAAGATATGATGCCGAGCCGGAAGAAAACGGGTTCATGGAATTCGACGGCGCGCGCGCATCGGAGTTTCCGGTCATGTAGTTCAGGACGAGCAGATCGTCGTCGCGTCCGAAGCGGCGGCAGAGCGAGGAAAGCGACGACCACAAATCCGTATCCGCTTTACCGTCGATGTAAACAAAGCCCGACGCCCATGTCAGTGCATTTGTCACCATGGATTTCAGACCTTCGGTTTTACCCGCGCCTGTGGTTCCGAGGTACAGGATATGCGTCCGCGTGTCGGAGTTGGTGAACCAGATTTCCTCGTTCGTATTGTTCGGGCCGCGCGCATTCCCGAAATACATGATCCCTTCGGCCTTGCCGCTGCGTCCGCCGCCGATATTGTTCGCATCGGGAAACTTTGATCCCATCGGCATTTTAAAAGGAAGCTTGCGCGGACGTTTTTTCAGCCACCAGAAAAACAGAAGGTTGCCGATCAGGACGATGTCCGCAAAATCGCGCGTCGCCGGTACGAAGAAAAACGGCATGAGCGACATAAGAAGAACGACGAAGGAATGCTTCGGATTTTGAAGCCACTCGGCCATGCGGACATAGGCAGGACGAACGTCCCGCAAAACGGCATAGTGTCCATACTTCTTCTCATTCAATGCCATGGTGGATTAGAACCCTTTCAGCATTTCATCGGCGGATTGCGGCACGCCGCTTTCACCGGATGAATTGTTACCCGCAGGGCCTGTAACGGTTGCGCTGTCCGACACGCCGGAGGACATTTCCGGCGCGCCAAGCGTGCCCAGAAAAGCGAAGAGCACAATGACGGCCAGCACGGCGCCCAAGGCGATAAGCCATTTGACCGGATTTGCTTTATCCTGATGCTGGGCTCTTGCAGGCTGGTTGTTGTTGACTGGTGTGAATTGAGAAGGCGAAGAGGAAGGCGCCATTCTACCTTCAGCTGATTGCAAGGCGTTGGAAACCTCCATTAAAGCGGCCAGTGCCTTTTCGCGGGAATCGTAGGGCGCAATTTCATGCGTCTCGCCTTTGGGTGTTTTTAAAACCAGAAGGCTCTGGCCTTCCGCCGCGCCCTTTCTGACTTCCAGCGCGGACGCTTTTACGCTGCCCAGCTCCATACGCCAGACAACAGGATTAACAGCATCCGGAAGGGATATGATCAGGTTCCCATCCACGACCTTGGCGGTTGCGGAATAAGTATCGTTCTGGATGCCGTTTTGTTTCTTGCTCATCACGTTCTTCATTTTCCTGCCATCATGCCGTTTTCAGTTTTTTGACGCCGCGCTTTTTGGTCATGCTGTAATCCATTTCCGGCAAGGCGCGGACGCGGTCGCTGCGCAGATATTCATTCAGGGATTTGACCGGGTCGCTCATCTTGGGACGCGGGATAGGGCGTCTTGCCATCTTTTCCGCCTTGTAATGGGCGATCGCGCCAAGCGCCTCCATGTGGAAAGACTGCCGCCCCAGATTGTTGAGCGGATACCAGAGGGTGCGGTTGTGGCCGCGCAGCCAGACGAACTGCGCCGGTGCCAGAACGCCGCCTTCTTCGCGCGCCGTGTTTAATCCGCGCAGAAGGGCGGTCGTAACCCAGGCATGCTCGTTGCATTTTTTCAAAACGCTCTCGGACAGTTTTTTATTGCCGAGCACCGCACGCGCTTCGCGTAAAAGATCACGATTTATTTTAAGGCCTTTTTCTGAATCCCAGCATGCCGCAAGCTTACCAAGCATGGTGTCCGAATCCGCGCGTTTTCTGGATGCTTTCAGGCAGAAACATGCCAGCAGGACTTGCTGATACGGCTCAAGATATTTTGCGCCGCGCCAGCGTGCGCCGAGCTGGCGCGTAAAGGCTTTCGTTGCGGCTTCCTCGTCCATCTGTTTGTCGATGACCGGAATTTCATTGAAGACAACCCATTCTTCCGGCGCGAGCGCTTCCGCGAAAAGGGGAAGCTCTGCCGGAACAGGCGCGCCTGGCGGACGCTGCGGCTGGTTCGTCGGGTTGAAATTGATCAGCGGGGCAATCGCCGGAAAATTCGTGGACTGGCGCTTGATCAGGCCGTTCAAATCGAATTTGGTTCTGTGTTCGGAGCCCGGACCGTACATAAGCGACCAGAACGCCATGCCGATCGTGATCGGCACGATTAAAAACAGATAAGGGGTCATGGCGACCGTGGACAAAAGGCTCAGGAAATCGCCGTCCACTTTCTCTGCCGGCAACTTGCTGGCGATGGCCATGACATCGTCGAACTTCACCTGCTGGTCACGCCATGTGACGGTGTAATCGCTGCCCACGAACCAGGATGCGACCCACATTTCGCCATAGCGTATCCACCGGATGCCGCTGCGGATCTGCTGCTCGAAATTCCACCAGAAAAGGTAGCCGATGGCCCCGAAAACACAGGCCAGGATACCCCATCCCATCAATGCGTCGCTGGCTCCGCCTTTTTTGTCTGACATGTTTTTTCTTTACGGTCGGTTCGGTTTAGTATGCCCCTCTAACTTAACAGAAAATCGCCTGTTTTTACAAAAAATAAACTACGAAAACAGGAAGCAAAGCCGTGCGTGAGAGCAGATTTAACGATTGTTCATAAGGAGAAGGGCGGGATAGCGTTATAATCTGCCAATCTGGGTAATTATCGTTAATATTTTATGAAGAAATATAAGAATCTACGGCTTGCCTGCCGCCCCCTGATGATGTACAAACCTTTCTCTCAAAGGTGCGCCGGCATAGCACAGCGGTAGTGCAGCGGTTTTGTAAACCGAAGGTCGGGAGTTCAATCCTCTCTGCCGGCACCATTTTCAAAAAATTCCAAATCGCATATTGGTTAACGCGTTTCTCCAGCTCCACGCTATACGCCTATGTTGTCCGCTTTGAGGATGACTACGCGAAAATTGTGAAAAGGAAAATTATATGCGAAACATGAAGCCTTGCAGCCTCTAGGTTTTTGGGTCGTTTATGAAAGTCTGCGAATGATGCTGAGAAGATAAATTGGCGTCCCGTACGGGAGTCGAA
>QFNK01000048.1 GCA_003240795.1 Micavibrio aeruginosavorus
AGACAACGCCCGCATATGGCAGGACCTTGTCCGCGATCCCCATCAGGCTGTCATAAACTTCCGTTACGCTGACTTCATTCCAGCCGAAACCGCGCATCAGCGCGTTGTTATAGCTGACCAGCGTCTCTAGCTTTTCCTTCACGATATCGCTGTGCTCCAGATCGCAGACGCGAAGACCGCGGCGCGCGACCTTGTCCTGATAGGCCGGGCCGATGCCGCGCCCGGTCGTACCGATCTTCTTGTCACCGCGCGCTTCTTCGATGGCGCGGTCGATATGGCCGTGGACAGGAAGGATCAGCGAGGCATTCTCCGCGATCATCAGATTTTCAGGAGATATTTCAACGCCCTGCGCGCTTACTCTTTCAATCTCGTTCAAAAAGGCCCACGGGTCGATGACAACGCCGTTGCCGAGGATGGACAACTTTCCCTTACGCACGATGCCGGACGGCAGCAACGAAAGCTTATAGGTAACGCCGTCGATGACCAGCGTATGGCCTGCATTGTGACCGCCCTGGAAACGCACGACGACATCGGCGCGGCTGGACAGCCAGTCAACAATCTTGCCTTTACCTTCATCGCCCCACTGGGAACCGACCACAGCCACGTTTGCCATAAATTATCCTCTTGAAACCTGTGTTTTTTACCCCGAAGTCTTACGGGAAGATTCCGCCCCTGCCAACAGGGTTTTTAAGGCGCGCGCGGCTTTCTGCCCCTATCGAGCGCCTTGTCGATCCTCAGCTCATCTATATTGGGCTTGCCCGATGCCTGGACGAATTCTTCATAGGCCAGCTTGCGGTCGATGCCCGTAGAGGCCGCATATTCCTCCGCCAGCATCTTGAGACCGATATTGCCGTGTTCGATGTTCGTAGCCGCAGTCGTCTGCTTGAAGCACTGGCGGACAAGAACGGCAATGCGGATAGGATCGGCGGACTGTATGATCTGCTCCATGAATTCCTTACGCGGCGCTGCCTTCGCAGGGAACGACAGCGTATCCAGCATATCGCGCTCCATACGGACCAGCAGCTCACGGAAAAATTCCGGCGATGCAGGCAGGCGAACGCCCTTGTCCTTTAATTTTACCGGCGCGAATTTTTGTGTCGAATTATTCCCGCCCGCCGGATAAAGAGCCGAAAACGTCATCGTTTCCATGTTGCCCATCCCTGCGATTGAGATGCTTTGCAGCCCGTTGTAACGGCATGCGCCAAAACCGGGCATGATGTAGTTTCCTCCCTCTTTCAAGGCGGCCATATCCGGATAAACGGCCGTGAATTTCAACGCGCCGGAAGGAAGGACGACCGGCTCTGCGGGCTTTGCCGCAACATCCTCGAAAACCTCATCGAGCGCCTCCGCTTTTTTGCCGGACGTCTTCGTCCCCGGTTTTCTGGAGCGGGAAATCTGGGATGCGGATAGCGGCCTTTTCTCCTCCGGTCTTTCAGGAACCTTGCGCGTTTCATCCGCAAGTTTCAGATGCGAACGCATCTCCGCGACTTCCGATTCCGTGTGCTTTGTCTTGTGATAATACTGAAGTTCGGCGGCTATGATGTTGTTGGGCAGGCCATCCTGCGCCCGCTTGATCAGACGCTCGATATCAGCATCACTCCATGAAGTGGGCAGGCTTTTTTTATTCGACATATCAACGCCTTGTTTCTTATAGGGCTTACCTAAAGGAACATCGTGCTTATGTCAATGTCAGCTTTGGCGGGATACGGACAAACCCTTGTCCTGCAAGGATTTTATCTCTGCCCACCCCGTATCGGCCGGTACATTCTGGGCGGCGGATACGCTGGCATCCGGCGCGGCGCGTAGGATCGTATCCATATATAAGGTGAATCCTGTCGCGGTTTCCGCGTCTTTCCCGACAACGGCGATATCATAGCGCCCTCCGCGTCCCAGCTCTCCTCGCGCCCCGCGCGCGAATAGCGTGAAACTGACCCCCGTCTGATATTCGAACCCGCGGCGTTCCAGCGGATCGACCGTAACCTGCACATCGCCCAGACCGTATATATCCAGCGCAGCGCGCAGCTCTGCGGCGACATTGCGAAGAAGCGTCATATCCGCCGCCGCCTTTGCAGGCAGGCTGGACACATCGAACGCCCCGCGCTGCTCCAGCATGGCGGCAATCAAAGAGGATGACGTCGTGCCAACTTTCTTGATGCCGTCGAGGTCACGCTTTTCGATCAGGTCGTTCAGCGCTTCGCGCTCGTCCTCGCCCGCATTTGTTTCATCATACAAATGGCTTACCAGCGTCGGCACCGTCAGATCGACGGACAGGTTTTCAATCTTGGCTGCCGATAGAGCCTTCAACGCGACCAGCGGCATTTCGACGTCCGTCACAACATCGTCCGCGCCGACCAGCTCGCATCCGACCTGGCAGAATTGACGTTCGGGACGAAGCTGCGTTCCATTCACGCGCAGAACATCCGCCGCATAGGACAGGCGCAGCGGACGTTTTTCGCCCCCGAGGCGCGACGTCGCGATACGGGCAATCTGCGCCGTCGCGTCCGCGCGAACGCCCATCATGCGCTGTGACACAGGATCCATCATACGGAACGTCTGGCGGGCAAGCTTGCTCCCCGGCCCGTCGCCGAGAAGGCTTTCCTCAAATTCCACCAGCGGCGGCTTTACGCGAAGATATCCGAATGCCGAAAACTGTTTCATGAACAGCGCGATCGTCGCCGCCTCATGCTCCGCGAACGGCGGCAGAAGGTCTAGCAAGCCGTTGGGCAAAAGCGCGGGATGGTTGCGGCTGGTCATGACGGGATGATCCTTTATCGAAGTTTACTTTTTATTCTGCGTGCCCGTTTTGGCGAACCGGTGGAAGAAATGATTTTCCGGCAAAAGGCCCAGCTTCGCCATGCGTAGCATTTCCTTCGCCGCCATCAGGGTCTTGATCGCATTTGATTGATTGTAATGCGTGGCAATGTTCAGCGCGGTGCGCCCCTGCTCGTCACGTGCATCAAGGTCTACGCCTTCCATCACAAGCAGCCGGATGCGCGCGCAATCACCGTTCTGCGCCGCTATCCACAAAATTTTCTCTTTTCCTTTGGCGACTTCTTTTACGGGTTGCTTCACGATTTCTTTGACCGCGTATTGGGACGCCGGGGCGTGGCGGCGTTTTAGAATCACCGCAAACGTCCGGTCGCGCATAACGATCATGATAGCGGCCGGGTTGAATATGGCTGCCTGTGTAAAATGGCGGCGCATGGATGCCGTCACGATAACGCGCGCCGGCACGGCAATCCTGAAAACATTGTCCTGCAGGACGGATTTTCCCACGCGCGTCTGTATGCCGCGGCGAAAGAAACGAACGCCGAACCCGCTTGCCTTGATAGTGCTCATCCCGCCGCCTTTTCGATGACTTCGCAAATTCCGCCGACGATGTCACGCACCTTGGCTTCGTCGTCCCCTTCCGCCATGACGCGGATAAGGGGCTCCGTCCCCGATTTGCGGATCAGCAAACGCCCCGAACCGGACAGCGTTTCTTCGGATTTCGCGATTATTTTTTTAACGTCTTCATTGTCCAGCGGCGTTTGACCGTTGGCATAGCGTACATTTTTCAAAACCTGCGGCAGCGGCTTGAACACGTTGCACACCTCGCTCGCCTTGCGTCCTGTCTTGCGAATGATGGCTAGGACCTGCATCGCCGCGAACAAACCGTCACCGGTCGTCCCGTAATCGGACAGCACAAGATGCCCCGACTGTTCCCCGCCAAGATTATATCCGCCCTCGCGCATTTTCTCGACGACATACCGGTCACCGACGGAAGCGCGGAGAAGCTTGATCCCCGCCCCCTGCAGATGACGCTCCAGCCCGAGATTGGACATCACTGTGGCCACCAGCGTATCACCGCGGAGTTCGCCGCGCTCTTTCATTGAAAGCGCTAGCAGCGCCATCAACTGGTCGCCATCAATTTTCTTGCCGGTCTCGTCGACGATAATCAGGCGGTCTGCATCCCCATCCAGCGCAATCCCGATATCGGCCTTTTCCTCGACGACCTTTTTCTGAAGCGCGTCCGTATGCGTCGCGCCGCAATGGTCGTTGATGTTTTTGCCGTTCGGACGGTCGCTCATCGCGACGACGTCAGCCTCAAGTTCCCACAATATCTGCGGTGCAATTTTATATGCCGCGCCGTTCGCGCAATCGACGACGATCTTCAGGCCTTTCAGGCTCTCGCCCTTTGGCATCCCGCTTTTCAGGAATTCGATATAGCGGCCCGGCGCGTCATCCATCCGCCATGCACGGCCGATCATATCCGGCGGCGGAAGCAATTCCGTCTGGTCCATTTCCATCGCCGCCTCGATCTCGAGCTCCAGCGAATCCGAGAGCTTGTACCCGTCCGCACCGAACAGCTTGATACCGTTATCCTGATACGGATTATGGGACGCGGAAATCATCACGCCCACATCCGCACGGAGGGAGCGCGTCAGCATGGCGATCGCAGGCGTCGGCACAGGGCCGGTAAAAATAACTTCCATCCCCATCGCCACAAGGCCGGATGCCATCGCCTGTTCCAGCATATAGCCGGACAAACGCGTATCCTTGCCGATCACGGCACGGTTCATGACATTTCCGTTGTGGCGGGCATGCAGAATATACGCCGTCGCCATGGCAACGCGCTGCGCCATTTCTGCTGTCATCGGGAACGTATTGGCGGTGCCGCGGATACCGTCGGTGCCGAAATATTTGCGCTTTGAACTCATACTCTTGTTCTAAACTAAAATTATAAATCTTGCTACAACGTTGAAGTGATAAGATTTTTTCATATTCCAAGAACAAACACCACAAATAATTCCTACCTATCCGCATACATATTGTAGTATGTTGATACAATAAATCCTCTAAGTAACCCGCCTCCCGAGTTCCCCCTGCGTATTCTTTTGTGCTCCTCAATTTCATTAGGGATAAAAATGAGAAAATATATACTTTTGGCTGCGTCATGTGCAGCCGTTGCTCCCCTTTTTCCGGCCGGAGTAAGCGCGCAGGAACAACCACAGGAAATCACAGCAGATACAGCCGTTACTACAGAAGCAACGGCGGCTCCGGTAGAAATTAAAGAAGAACCGGCGAAGACAATCATCGCAACAGAAAAAAAAGTGTCGACCTCAAATCTTATCGACGACGAAGTGCTAAATTTGATTCGCAAGAAAGTGAACACGGAACTTGTCTTCTTCATGCTTAAAAATCAGAACACAAAGTACGCAAATTATGGGGACGATAAAGTCCAAGAATTAGACAAGCAATGGGTAGAAGAGCGTAAAGCAGACAGTAAACCTCTTATCTCTGCCACGCTGACGAATCCCCTGTCTTCATATCTGACGATGGTTCAAGCTCACTCTTACGGCCTTTTTACGACGCTCTTTGTTATGGATGCAAAAGGCCTGAACGTGGGGCAAAGCGATATCTCTTCAGACTATTGGCAAGGTGACGAAAAAAAATAACAAAAAACATATCTCGTTGGACCTGACGCCGTATTTATTGATGAACCGGAACAGGACGAAGACCGTAAATACTGGATAACGCAGGTCAACATGGCGATCGCCGACCCGCAAACGAACGAGGTTATTGGCGCCGTAACGGTTGATGTAAATTTAGATGAGTTAAAACGACGCCGCGCAGTCGGTGCGGCTCTTGAATTTTAATAGAAAGAAATAGTTATGCTTAAAAACATAAAAATAATGCCCAAAATATTGCTCGGATTTGCCGCATTGGCACTTGTGAATATTCTTGTTGGGACAGTCATTTACACAAGTGTAAAAAATCTGGAAAACTTAAACTCAGAAACATCAGAACTTTTGAAAGCGAAAGAACAGGCGGCCTTGTATCGGGCCAGCAATGAAGAAACGCGCATGCTTATAACTGATTTTGTGCTTTCAGGCGATATAACGCTCGTAGAAAAAATCCAGGAAAGCAAAGCTGCTCAAGAAAATGTCTACACCCAGACATATAATACCTTTGCTGTACTGGGCAAAGATTTTCAAACACAGCTTTCAAAAATCAACAACCTTGTCATAAGCTATCATACCGAGATAGCCGCCAAGGAAATGGAGTACATGAAACGTCCCGACACGACGAACATGGCACGTGCGATAGAGTCTTCTCATGATGTGAAAGCCCTTTTAGCAGACATAGGATCCAAGTTCGATGAACTGTCGCAAGGCATTAACGGTCTGTATGATGCCAAGGCAGAGGAAAGCAGAAAGGTAATGGACAGGGTATCCGCTACAATAATAGCGAGTTCCACCCTTTTATTGATAATGGCTTTCGCAGCGGCCGCTTTCTTTGGCAAAATAATCGTCTCCCCCCTGAAAGATCAAATGGCAACAATCGAAAAACTGCGCGCCAGAGAATGGAATATTTTGGTAAAGGGGACCGACCGCGGTGACGAAATCGGTGAGATGGCAAAATCTCTGGAAATATTCCGCCAAAGTGGAATGGAAGCAGACAGGCTCAAAGAAGAGCAGGAACAGGAAAATATTCTGAAGCTTCAACGTAGCAACAAAATCGAAAGTCTCGTCAAC
Source organism: Micavibrio aeruginosavorus (assembly GCA_003240795.1). Classification (GTDB taxonomy): domain Bacteria; phylum Pseudomonadota; class Alphaproteobacteria; order Micavibrionales; family Micavibrionaceae; genus Micavibrio_A; species Micavibrio_A aeruginosavorus_B. The sequence continues at coordinate 6,519 of QFNK01000048.1, forward strand.
AAATTTGAAACAGATATCAAGGGACTGATGAATGATCTTGGCTCCGTAGCAAAAGAGATGCAGAACACCTCATCCACCCTTACCAATGTTGTAGATGAAACAAACGCGCAGACAGGAGCCGCCACAATCATGGCGGACCGCGCCGGCGCAAACATCCAGAACGTTGCTGCCGCAACGGAGGAACTAACAATTTCAATCAACGATATCAGCCGTCAGTTGCAAGACGCCTCCCGCAGTTCTGCCCAAGCTGAAGAAACCGTTGACATCGCCGTCTCCGCCATTGGCAATCTTGAACAAAGCGCGGCACAGATCAACGGCATCATCCGTTTGATCACCGATATCGCGGAGCAGACGAACCTTCTCGCCCTGAACGCCACGATTGAATCCGCACGCGCGGGTGAGGCCGGCAAAGGATTTGCCGTCGTTGCTGGCGAGGTCAAAAGCCTTGCAACGGAAACCGCACGCGCGACGGAGGAAATCAGCGAAAAGATCAGGCTTCTTCAACAAGAGACAGGTGATGTGACCAAAACCATTACCCGCATCTCCGAAATGGTTCGCACGATGAATCAGGCCACGACCGTCGTCGCCTCCACCATGGAAGAACAAAGCGTCGCGACACAAAACATCGCCCGCAACATTACCGAAGTGGCACAGGGAACGACGGAAATGTCCCACAACCTTTCCAACGTCAACGACAACTCGAGAGCCACCGAACAGGCCGCAAGCAAAGTCCTCGATGTATCGCAGAAACTGAAAGAACAATCCGACAGGCTGGAAAAAGGCGTTTCCGTCTTTATCGAAGGAATTCGCTCCGCCTAAGCCTGATCCATATCAACAAAACGCAGGTCTTTTACCTGCGTTTTTTATGCGCTATTGCGCGGTGAAAAGATCATAACTGGCGGAATGGCACACCGGCCCGCACATCGGGCCGTTCGGCTGAACTCTCTCGTAATTCGCGATCAGCGAGCGAGTTACCAGGGGCTTGAAGTTATGAACGATGCGGACGATGACTCGGCGCGGCTGTCCGTCGAATTCAATCGCTGAAAATCCCTGCTGGCTTTCGGGCAGGGCGCATCCGCTTTCAATGACACGCACGCCCTCGCCTTTGCATTTAACGGTCGGCCCCTCTTCGCAGGGACGCAGCGGCAATTCCCCGCGGCAGGTAACGGAACGGTTATCCATCACGAAAGAGAATTCGTAATTCCCCCATTTCCATCTTCTTGTCGGATCGACGGTCAGGGACAAACCGTCGCGGCAACCAATCTGAGTGCAAACCGCTTCTTTCTTTGCGGGCGGCAGGCCAAATTCATCTTCCTGTGCATGGCTTTTAAATACCGGCCCCACAATAAAACAGAACGCTAAAACAACAAATAGCAGGGGGTTTTTCTTCATCGCGCCGAACCGTGTTAAGACTTCTTGCATGTCGCATCGAATTTCTTGAAGAACGCAACCGCTTCATCACGCGACAACGTCTCCGAATGCGCGGGCACCTTCAGATAGGATGACATGTAATTGTTGAAACAACCTTGATAGGCGTAATCACCGCTCAGGGAAGCGTCATCCGCGCCCTCCGCCCATTGTTCCCTGTCCAGAACAAGCGCGGTGATAACGCCGTCACGCTCCTCGACTTCGCCGGCACAGCTTGCCGCGCTGGATTCAAGGTCTTCGTACGGCGCATATTCCCCCGCACCGAGGAAAATCTGCGCAAGTTCTGCGGGCGTTGCGGAGTAACGATACACAGCTTTCCCGCCTTCTACGGCAGCATGCGTGATTCCGCCGTTACAACGGTCGCCGCCGGCGTATTTTTTTGTAAGCTTGATGGACGTGCCGTCATAAGCGATTGCTGAAACGGATGTAAATGTTCCGCTTCCGCCGCCGCTCTCGATTGTCTCGATCAGGTAGTCACCGTTCTTAAGCCGACCTGCAGCGCGGTACATGAAATAGGCGGTGATGGCGGAATCCTCTTCCGTCGTCTCGAATCCGTAAAATCCGTCCTCGTCTGCTTTGAACCGCTTGTCGGGCTCTGCCACTCCGTCCGGCAAAGGGCATTTTGTCAAAGGCGTAAAATCCGCCTCGCTATCACCGAGCCCCAATAGCTTTTGAACACAAACGGGATCGATCGGCTTGTCCTTGTAGAAAAAGCCGGAAGCGCCGCCCTGCGCCATGGAGGGCAAGGGAATAAACACTGCCGCCATCAACGCAAAAGCAAACCGCATGATATTACGCCCCCTGCGTTCCCGTGTTCGGAACAGCGGTGCTGGAAGGCACGGAAGAACGCGGCCCCGAAGGTGCCTGATCGTCCGATGAATCACGGATGATCGGCTCCCCGCGGAGAAGTCCTTTGATTTCCTCGCCGCTCAGCATTTCATATTCCAGAAGCGCCTTGGCCACGGAATGAAGCTGCTCGATATGGGTGGTCAGGATTTCCGTCGCGCGGGCATAAGCATTCTGCACGATCATTTTGATTTCGGAATCGATGATCGCCGCCGTATCGTCAGACAGGTTTTTCGACTGCGCGACCGAATGGCCGAGGAACACTTCTTCCTGGTTTGCGGAATAAAGAATCGGGCCGAGCTTGTCGGACATGCCCCACTCCGTCACCATGCGGCGCGCCATTTCGGTTGCCATGCGGATGTCGGAGCTTGCGCCCGTCGTCACTTTTTCCGCCCCGAAGATAATCTCTTCCGCGATACGTCCGCCCATGGCAACCGCAAGGTCGGCTTTCAGCTTCGCCTTGGAAACGGAAATGCGGTCGCCTTCCGGAAGGCGCATGACCATCCCCAATGCGCGGCCGCGCGGAATGATCGTCGCCTTGTGGATCGGATCGCTCTCCTCTTCATGCAGGGCGACAACGGCGTGACCCGCTTCGTGATAGGCGGTCAGCTTTTTCTCGTTCTCCGTCATGACCATGGATTTGCGCTCCGCGCCCATCATGACCTTGTCCTTGGCATCTTCAAATTCCTGCATGCCGACAACGCGCTTGCCGCGGCGTGCTGCCAG
>QFNK01000049.1 GCA_003240795.1 Micavibrio aeruginosavorus
TGGATAAGCGTAGATTTCAAGAATGGGTGTTGCGCCTTTTGCCAGAACTGCTTTCGCCTTTTCTTCGTAGGCTTTTACATAGGATGCCTGAACTGTGTCCAGCATGTCGCCGACGGATTGCAGGCGGGACTTTTGCGCCTGTTTTTCCATTTCGGACCAGAAACTGTCCGTGAAAGCGGCGTAGGTCTTGCCGCGCGCGATGCGGTCTTTCGATGCCTTATATGATGTGCTTGAATTGTCTTGCAGGACGGAACGGTATTTCGATTTTTTCCATTGCTCGCTCAGGGATTGCGAAGAAGGTTCTTTGCACACGTAAGCAGGGGCTTCGGTTGCCGAAACCTGCGTGGAAAGGACCGCGCCCGTAAGGCCGCCGATAAAGGATTTCAAAAGTTTTGAGGACATAATTATACCTTTGCTGTTTATTCGGACATTATTTATCAAGTCCGCTGCTGTAAGTCTATTAAAATTATGAATAATAATATGATGCGGGGAAGCGGGGATTCTTGTTAAAAAATCCGTGACATTGGGGTGCGGCGATTATATGTAGATACCCCATGGAAAATGTTATTCTTGTCATTCATTTGTTGCTGGCGCTGTCGATTATCGGGCTGGTGTTGATCCAGCGTTCGGAGGGCGGCGGCCTTGGCATCGGCGGGGGCGGCGGGGGCATGGGCTCGTTCGCGGGCGTGAGCCAGACCGCGAACGCCTTGACGCGCGCGACCGCGATCTGCGCCGGTCTGTTCTTCCTCACCAGCCTGATCCTCGCGGTCATGGCGGGCACGCATCACAAGAGCGGCTCTTTGCTCGATTCGCTGGATAATCCACCTGCACCGGTCACGGGTGAGGTGCAGCCGGACGGCACGAAGCCTTCTTCCACGCCGACGGACAAGCATTCTGTTGACTCTTCGGCGCCAACCAGTGATAAAGAGGTCCCGAGGGCAGCGGATGAACCGCAGCCGCAAACCGGGGCTCCATCCGCACCGATTTCTGAATAAAATTCGAACCCCTTGAAAAAGGGGTTTTGAATTTGAATTGGGTTTTTTATGACACGTTTTATTTTTATCACCGGCGGCGTAGTTTCTTCTTTGGGGAAGGGGCTGGGCTCCGCAGCCCTTGGCGCGCTTCTCCAGGCACGCGGATTTAAAGTCCGCCTCTGCAAGATGGACCCGTACCTGAACATCGACCCCGGCACGATGAGCCCGTTTCAACACGGCGAAGTGTATGTCACGGACGACGGTGCGGAGACCGATCTCGACCTCGGCCATTACGAGCGTTTCACGGGCAATGCCGCGCAGCAGTCGGACAACATCACGACGGGCCGTATTTATCAAAACGTCCTTCAGAAAGAGCGCCGCGGCGATTATCTGGGCGCGACCGTGCAGGTCATTCCGCACGTCACGAACGAGATCAAGGATTTCATCCGTGAAAAAGACGGCAGTGCGGATTTTGTGCTGGTCGAAATCGGCGGCACGGTCGGGGATATAGAATCCCTTCCGTTTATCGAATCCATCCGCCAGTTCGGAAATGAAGTCGGCCGCGACCGCGCGCTTTATGTCCATGTCACGCTACTGCCCTATATTGCGGCGGCGGGTGAACTGAAGACGAAGCCGACGCAGCACTCCGTCAAGGAATTGATGAGCGTTGGTATTTCGCCAGGCATTCTTCTCTGCCGCGCGGACCGCGAAATTGACGAGGACGACCTGAAAAAGATCGGCCTGTTTTGTAACATCGCTCCGAAAAACGTTATTCCCGCGCTCGACGTTAAAACCATTTACGAAGTGCCGCTGTCCTATCATAAAGTCGGTCTGGATACGCAGGTGCTCGAGTATTTCGGTATCAAGGCGGCGGACCCCGATCTTTCCAAATGGGAAGAAATCGTCAGCCGTGTTAAAAATCCGGAAGGTGAAGTCACTATTGCGCTGGTCGGGAAATACACGAATCTTGCAGATTCGTATAAATCCCTGAACGAAGCGCTGATCCACGGCGGTATTGCGAACAAGAACAAGGTCAAGATCAAGTTCGTCGAGTCGTCTAAGTTCGATGACAATGACGGCATCATCCATGAACTGGAAGGCGTCAACGGCATTCTCGTCGCCGGCGGTTTCGGCGAACGCGGCGCGGAAGGCAAGATCAAGGCAGCGAAGTTCGCGCGCGAACGCGGTGTGCCGTATTTCGGTATCTGTTTCGGTCTTCAGATGGCTGTGATCGAGGCTGCCCGCAACACGGCTGGCATCAAGGGTGCAAATTCCACGGAGTTCGGAAAATGTGATGTGCCGCTGGTCGGCATGATGACCGAATGGGTCAAGGGCAATGCGACGGAAAGCCGCGCAGCCAACGACGATCTGGGCGGGACGATGCGTCTCGGCGCTTACCCTGCATCGTTGAAAAAGGGATCGAAGGTTGCTGAGATTTACGGTTCGACCGAAATACAGGAGCGTCATCGTCACCGGTATGAAGTGAATATGAATTACCGCGAGCAGCTTGAGGAAAAAGGGCTGATCTTCTCCGGCGTCTCGCCGGACGGCCGCCTGCCCGAGATTGCGGAACGTAACGACCATCCATGGTTTATCGGCGTTCAGTATCACCCCGAGCTGAAATCCAAGCCGTTCGATCCGCATCCGCTCTTCGTGTCTTTCATCAAGGCCGCGATCGAGCAGGAGCGTCTGGTTTAAGGCTCATAAACGAATTAGGATGTTTCTTCCAGATGGAGGGGCTTTATGACTTCTAGCAGCCGGAAAATTCTGTGTCGGGGGATAGCGGGGGTATTGCTCCTCTTTCTTGTCGCGTTTGTCTATAATTTGAACAGCCCCTTCCGGACCGTTTATCTGGGCAGGTGTATGATGAGCGGTGTGACGTTTGAAAAATGTCCGCCGGATAGTATTACGTTCAGCAAAGTTGAATACCTTATTTTGCGCGATGAGCAGATTGCCGTAAGACGGAATGAAGGCACGATTCTCCAAACTATAGGGGTTTGCAGTGTTTTTGATGCCGATAACTGGAACTGCCTTTCCGATAATATCGTCTATGCGATGAAGGACGGCGTTTACAAAGAGGCTGCCCTTGGCAATGAAGGGCAGGAGGTTCGCAAAGCGGAGCCCGTTTCAGCGTATCGTTATTGGCGGCATGCCATGTCCAACTATTTCAAGAGAGCAAGATAGTTGAAATATCCCCCTTCATGGCTTAGATATTGGCTATGAAAACAGTCACCGTCGGCGATGTCGCCTTTTGTAATTCCGCCCCCTTTGCCCTGATCGCCGGACCGTGCGTTCTTGAATCGCGCCAGCACGCGTTTGATATGTGCGGCAAGATCAAGGAGATTACGGGCAAGCTCGGCATCCCGATGATTTACAAGTCATCCTTTGACAAGGCCAACCGCACCAGTGTTTCGGGTGTGCGTTCAGGTGTTTCTTTCGAGGATGCGGTTCAGATTTTCAAAGACATCAAAAAAGAATTCGGTGTTCCCGTTATTACGGATGTCCATGCGCCGGAGCAGTGCGCGGCGGTGGCGGAAGCTGTCGATATCCTTCAGATTCCTGCGTTTCTTTGCCGCCAGACGGACCTTTTGGTTGCCGCCGGTAAAACCGGCAAGGCGATCAATGTCAAAAAGGGGCAGTTCCTTGCCCCGTGGGACATGAAGAATGTCGCAGCCAAGATTGCCAGCACGGGGAATGAAAACATTCTTCTGTGTGAACGCGGCGCGTCGTTTGGATACAATACGCTGGTGTCCGATATGCGCTCCCTTCCGATCATGGCGCAGACGGGATATCCCGTGATTTTCGATGCGACCCATTCGGTGCAGCAACCGGGCGGTCAGGGCGACAAGTCCGGCGGCGACCGCACGATGGTTCCCGTTCTTGCGCGCGCGGCCGTGGCCGTGGGCGTAGCGGGTGTATTTATGGAGACGCATCAGGACCCGGACAACGCGCCAAGCGATGGGCCGAACATGGTTAAAATCACTGACCTCGAGGCGCTTCTTTCCAAAATGAAGGCGATCGACGAAGTGGCGAAAGCCTAAATAAACAACACGCGGCCTTTGGCGTCCGTTTGGTATCTTGCGGTTTGAAGGTGGGCTTTTAAAAGCTCAATGTTGCGTTTGTTGGCCTTCCATCCGATATCGAAGGCGTCGCCCACAAATGGAACAAGGCCGATGAGCCAGTCAACAAACACATTGTAGGACATGCGGGTCAAAAGGGCGGGATGCGCGCCGTGCTGCCGTGCCTTATGAATGATATAGGCGGATACTAGCATCGTCGCCGTGTCGCCTATGCCGGGAATGAGACCCAAAAGGCCATCCAGTCCCATGCGCGTATCGGTTCCCGGTATCCTGAACTGGCTGTCCATCAGGCGGGCGAGCCGCTCCAGCTTTTCTATTTCCCTATGTAGCGCTTGATTCATGGTTTTAACCCTCTCAGGCGGAGCCAACGCACGGGCGCGGAAAAGGTTCATTTTGCGGCTGGACGGGCGGGGGCGAAACCCCTAGATTATCCGGGCAAACAAAGAGGAAAAACATATGAGCGCTATTGTCGATATTACAGCACGCGAAATTCTGGACTCCCGCGGTAACCCCACGGTCGAGGTCGATGTCACCCTTGAAAGCGGCGCGCGCGGACGTGCGGCGGTTCCGTCTGGTGCATCCACTGGCGCGTACGAGGCTGTCGAGCTTCGTGACGGCGATAAGAAAAGATATCTCGGCAAGGGCGTTCAGAAGGCGGTTGCCTTTGTCAATCAGGACATCGCCGAAGAGCTGATCGGCATGGACCCGGAAGAGCAGGTCCTGATCGATGGCATGATGATCGAACTGGACGGTACGGACAACAAGGCAAAGCTGGGCGCGAATGCGATCCTTGGCGTTTCCATGGCCTGCGCCCGCGCGGTTGCGGATGAACTCGGCGTGCCGCTTTACAAATATCTCGGCGGTACGTACGCGCACCTTCTTCCGACGCCGATGATGAACATCATCAACGGCGGCAAGCATGCCGACAACCCTGTTGATTTCCAGGAATTCATGATCATGCCGATCGGCGCGGAAGATTTCTCCGAAGCGCTTCGCTGTGGCGCGGAAGTGTTCCATGCGTTGAAAAAGCAGCTGCATGATGCGGGCATGAACACGAACGTGGGTGATGAAGGCGGCTTTGCCCCGGCGGTCAATTCGGCCACGGAAGCGCTGGATTTCATTATGAAGGCGATTGCCGATGCCGGATACAAGGCCGGTGAAGATGTTGTTATCGCGCTGGATTGCGCCGCGACGGAATTCTTCAAGGATGGCAAATACCATCTGGAAGGCGAAGGCCGCACGCTGACATCGTCACAGATGGTCGCGTACTTCAAGGAGCTGTGCGACAAATACCCGATCGTTTCCATCGAGGACGGCCTTGGTGAAGATGACTGGGAAGGATGGATCGAACTGACGGCGGTGCTGGGCGACCGCGTCCAGCTGGTCGGTGATGACCTGTTCGTGACGAACGCCAAACGTCTTGCCGAAGGTATCGAGCGCAAGGCGGGCAACGCCATTCTTGTAAAGGTTAACCAGATCGGATCCCTGACGGAGACGTTCGAGACGATTGAAATGGCAAAGCGCGCCGGTTTTGGAATCATCCTGTCCCACCGTTCGGGCGAGACGGAAGATTCAACGATTGCGGACCTTGCCGTGGCGACCAATGCCGGTCAGATCAAAACAGGTTCTCTGTCCCGTTCCGACAGGATTGCAAAATACAACCAGCTTCTGCGTATCGAAGAGGAGTTGGGACCAGCCGCCAAGTATGCGGGCGCGTCGGTTCTCCGCGCCAAGCCGGAAGGCAAGTCCGCGAAGAAAAAAGCAGCTTAAGTATAAAAGGAAATCCCCGCTTCGGCGGGGATTTTTCTATTCGAAATCTTTGGCTTCGTAGAACGAGCGGATTTCTATTTCGGACGGGCCAAGCATTGGGTTCGGGCATTTTTTCGCCCACTCAACTGCCTCATCCATGTTCTTTACTTCCCAGAGCCAAAATCCCGCTACTTGCTCTGTGGCAGGAGTGAAGGGGCCGTTGCGTACAGTGCGCTCTTTGCCGTTGAATACGATGCGTCTGGCTTCGGATGTCGGTCTCATGCCGTCGCCGTCCAAAAGAATGCCGGCTTTGATAAGCTCATCATTGAACTTGCCTATTTCCTCCATCAGCGTTTGAAATTCAGCCTTAGGCGGCAGGCCTTTTTCACTATCTTCCGTCGCTTTTACAAAAACCATTACGCGCATGCGCTGCCTCCTTGGATTTGTTCCTCAGGCATACCGACGAGGTTTTAAAAAGTTCAAACCGGGTATTTTGTCGCAGTCCAGTAATCCTCGCCCACACATTCGGAAAGCCATTCGATAAGTGCCTGTGTCCGTACCAGCGCTTCGTGGCAGTCGATGGCGAGGCGGTCGCGGGGGATTTTGTGAAGGATGCTGTATTCCCCTTTTTCAAAGTCGCCTTCGCGGGCATAGACGAAGCCGTCTTTTGCGACAATTTCGATTTCCCATCCTTCATCCACGTCGTGGAACAGCAAGCCTTCCTCGTCGGAGGCTATTTTTTCGAGGACGGGGGTCATGTCCTCCAGCGTGTCGTACCAGGGGAAGTTCATGGTTACTTCCTTTTCGGGGCGCCAGAAATACAGTTTCAGCCAGAAGTAGTGGCCTATTTCAGCTTTCTTTCGGCCGTAGTTGTTCGCGAGGCGGAGAACCTCCCGGTAATAGGCTAGGAGCTTCTCGCTGTTGTCCTGTGCCTTTAGGGAGCGGTAGTTGAAGGTCGCGGGCGCCTTGTTGGTCACGGACGGCAGGGGGGTCGTCTGCGCGCGGGCGGCGATGCTTTCCACGTCATGCGGGCCGTAATAGAAATCCTCGTTTATGCAGAAACAGATATCGACGTTGATGAAGTCGAGAAGTTCGCAATCTTTGATCCATGTGTCCATGTGCAGGCGGCCTTTTAAAATTTTGTAAAGTAAAGCCATAAGCGCATGGCGACAAAAATACGAATCAAAAGAATCGGTTGGGTGTTTCGTTCCCAATTTGTTTCCACATAAGGGTTTGAATCTTTTTACAGTTTCGTTTGACCTTGATACTCAAACATGATTCATTAGGAAACGTGAAGAAACTCATCCAGCAACGCTACGTATTCCGTCAGAACATGATCGCCGTCGTCGGCGTCTGCCTGGCGTTTTACTTCTGCTACCATCTCGTGGCGGGTGAGCGCAGTTATCTTCGCCTTCTTTCCCTGAACTACCAAATCTCCCAGACCGAAGAAGAATATGGCCACAAAAAAGCCGAGCGCGAGGCGCTGGAGCAAAAGGTCGTCATGATGCGTCCGGGGTCGGTCAACCGCGACCTTCTCGAAGAGCAGGCGCGGAGCGTTCTGGGTTTTCGTTATGATGACGAGAAGGTTTTGATCAAGAACGCCAACTAAGGCTTTCTTTTCCTTTTGAAATTCAAAAATCTGTTCAGTATCAATATGATGCGCTGCACAAAAGCGGGCTTTTTCGCTGGCACGCGCAGGTAAAATGTTGTAAATCCGCTCTGCAAGTTAATTGAAAAATGTAGCTTATAGAGACAAGGCACTATTCCCGTGACCAAAACAAAACCATCCAAGAAATCCATATCCAATACATCCCCGCAGCCGACCGCGGAGGAAATGAAGAAGCTGTATCACGACATGCTGCTGATCCGCCGTTTCGAAGAGAAGGCGGGGCAGCTTTACGGCATGGGGCTGATCGGTGGTTTCTGCCACCTTTATATCGGTCAGGAAGCCGTTGTGACGGGCATCAATTCCGTCCAGCAGGAAGGCGACACCGTCATCACGACATACCGCGATCACGCGCACATGCTGGCCTGCGGAATGGAATCGCGCGGTATTATGGCTGAGCTGACGGGACGTTCAGGCGGTTATTCGCGCGGCAAGGGCGGATCGATGCACATGTTCAGCCAGGAGAAGAACTTCTTCGGCGGTCACGGTATCGTCGGCGCGAGCACCGCGCTTGGAACGGGACTTGGTTTCTACCACAAATATTCCGGCGACGGCGGCGTTGCGGTTGCTTACATGGGCGACGGTTCGGCCAACCAGGGACAGGTTGCGGAGTGTTACAATATGGCGGCGCTCTGGAAGCTGCCCGTCTTGTTCGTTATCGAGAACAACCAGTACGGCATGGGCACGAGCGTGAAGCGTTCGTCCGCCGGTCAGCTTTACCAGCGCGGGTCCGGCTTCGGCATTCCGGGCGAGCAGGTTGACGGCATGGATGTGTTTACCGTTCAGGCGGCAGCGCGTCAGGCGATCGACTATGTCCGTTCCGGCAACGGCCCGTATATCATGGAAGTCATGACGTACCGCTTCCGCGGCCACTCCATGTCCGACCCGGCGAAGTACCGCACGAAGGAAGAAGTGGACAACATGAAGGAGAACCGCGACCCGATCGCGACGATCCGCGTGAAGATGCTCGAAGAAGCAGGTGTCACGGAAGACGACCTGAAGGCGATCGAGAAAAACATCAAGGACATTGTCAATGATGCGGCCGAATTCGCGCAGGAATCGCCAGAGCTTCCGCCGGAAGACCTTTGGACCGATGTTCTGAAGGAAGTTGCGTAATCATGCGTGCGGACATGGTTGAATATTCTTCCATGGCCGGTGTGATTTACCGTGATTTTTCCCGGATGGCTAAAATCATGGCGCAACGCGAGGCGGACGAGCAATCGCTGAGCGGATGGAGCAGGTTCAAATTCATCCGTCATGAAACTAAAAGAATAAACGGTCTTTCAGACCAATTTTTAAAAGCCGCTATTGGTGAAATGGTTCACGCAATATGCGAACAAAGAAAACCTAAAGACGCATGCGAAATTTTTGTTGGTGTCGTCTATAACTAGAGGAATATGTAAGTATGCCTATTCAAGTACTCATGCCCGCACTTTCGCCGACGATGACGGAAGGCAACCTTGCCAAGTGGCACAAGAAGGAGGGCGACGCCGTCCGTGCCGGTGAAGTGATTGCGGAGATCGAAACGGACAAGGCGACGATGGAAGTCGAAGCGGTCGACGAGGGTATCCTCGGCAAGATCCTGATTTCCGCCGGTACGCAGAACGTGGCCGTCAATACGCCGATCGCCGTTCTTTTGGCCGAGGGCGAAAGCAACGACAATATCGACGTAAGCTCCAAACAGGCGGATGCAAAGCCGGTTACGGACATTCCGTGTGTGCCGCAATCCAAGCCGCAGGATGCATCGCCTGTTTCAACGGGATTCGCAAATCAGCCTGCGGGCGCGCATGTCGAGAACCGCGATATCCTGTACGCGCAGGGCGTTGTGTTCGAGCCGCCTGTTTTCGATGAGGCGAAATTCATGGCCAATACGAAAACGCAAACGGTGCGTGAAGCGCTCCGCGATGCCATGGCCGAGGAAATGCGCGCGGACGGCAACGTCTACATCATGGGCGAAGAGGTTGCCGAGTATAACGGCGCGTATAAGGTTACCCAGGGTTTGCTGGACGAGTTTGGCGCGAAACGCGTGAT
>QFNK01000050.1 GCA_003240795.1 Micavibrio aeruginosavorus
CTGGCGCGCAAACAGCTGAAGAACCTGAAAGTCTATGTAAGCGCAACGCACCCGCATGAAGCGCAGTCGCCGAAAGTCGTCGACGTTGCCGGCATGAACCCGAAAAACAAGAGAGCATAATCATGGCGAAGCAAGAATCCGTTAAAGACCTTCAAGACCTCGGCGCTGCTGCCAACGGTGAAGTGAAAAAGCGCGAAGCAAAGCTGGACGCACAAGGCCGCGCATACGGTACGGGACGTCGTAAAGAGTCCGTTGCCCGTGTATGGCTGAAACGCGGTAAAGGTAAAGTTATCGTCAACGGCAAGCCGCAAGAGCAATATTTCGGCCGCCAGACGCACCTTCTGGTTCTGAACCAGCCGTTCCTGATCGCCGACCGCGTCAATGAATTTGACGTTATGTGCACGGTTACGGGTGGCGGTTTGTCCGGTCAGGCCGGCGCTCTGCGTCACGGTATCGCACGCGCTCTCGACAATTTCGAGCCTGCGCTGCACACGCCGCTGAAAAAAGCGGGCTTCCTGACACGCGATGCACGTCAGGTCGAGCGTAAAAAAGTCGGCAAGCACAAGGCCCGTCGTTCCAAACAGTGGGCAAAGCGTTAATCGCTTTTGTGAGCTTGATAAATTTAAAAACCAGCCTAAATTTCAGGCTGGTTTTTTTACGGATACAAGGAAGGTTTTTTCATGGAATATTCTAAACTCGGCTCGTCAGGCATTCAGGTTTCCCGTTGCTGCCTTGGCACGATGACGTGGGGCAACCAGAACAGCGAGGCCGAAGCGCATGAGCAGATGGATTATGCGATCACGCAGGGCATCAACTTTTTCGACACCGCCGAAGTCTATGCCGTGCCGCCGAGCGCCGCGACCTATGGCAAGACGGAAACGATGATCGGCACATGGTTCGCCAAGCACAAGAACCGCGACAAGATTATCCTGATGAGCAAGATCGCCGGTCCCGGTCCGGACTGGATCCGTGAAGGTAAAAACAAGATCGACCGCACGAACATTCTGGCGGCGATTGACGGTTCGTTGAAACGCCTCCAGACGGATTACATCGATGTGTACCAACTGCACTGGCCAAACCGCGAGTTTCCGCATTTCGGAAAGAACAGCGCGGGCACGATTGATTTCACCAAGGCAGACACGAAAGCGGAGGAAGAAAACCTTCTCGAAGTTCTGCAGACACTTGGCGAATTGCAGAAAGCCGGGAAGATCCGACATGCAGGACTCTCGAATGACTCCGCGTGGGGCATCATGAAATACCTTCAGATGTCTGAAAAATACAGCCTGCCGCGCATGGTTTCCATTCAGAACGAATTCAACCTTATGAACCGTTACGATGATCCGCATGTCGCGGAAGTGTGTGTGCGCGAAGATGTTGCCTATCTGCCATGGTCGCCTCTGGCGGGCGGGCAGCTCAGCGGGAAATACTTGAACGGAGCGCGTCCGGCGGGTTCGCGCTGGGCGGTCGACCACCGCGTGCCGCACCGTGATACGGAGATGGCGAATGAAGCGGTTCGCGATTACGTTGACGTTGCGAAGAAGCACGGAATAGATGTCTGCCAGATGGCGATCAAGTTCTGTGATGTTCAAAGCTTTGCGACATCGACGATTATCGGCGCGACGACGATGGACCAGCTGAAGACGGATATTGCGGCGTTTGATCTCAAGCTTTCGCAGGATGTTCTGGATGACATCAAGGAAGTGTACTACCGCAATCCGGTGCCGTTCAACGGCGCCACCGATCCAAAGCGTAACACGCAGAATTCACAGATGATGCGCGTTGCCGCGAGCAGGTAGGCATAGATGAGCGGATTAATCCTTCCCTATAAAGGCATCATGCCGAGAATCCATGCAAGCGCGTGGGTTGCACCGAATGCCTGCATCGCCGGTGATGTGGAAATAGGGGAGGATTCGTCCATCTGGTTCGGGGTTCAGATGCGCGGCGACGTTCATGTCATCCGTATCGGTAGCCGCACGAATATTCAGGACGGCACGATCATACATGTCACGCGCGGTGTATCCGGCACTCATATCGGCGACGGCGTGACGATCGGTCATAAGGCGTTGCTGCATGCCTGTACGATCGAGGACAATGCGTTCGTGGGTATGGGCGTGATCGTTTTGGATGAAGCCGTTGTCGAGAGCGGGGCAATGCTCGCGGCGGGGGCCGTTCTTACACCGAAAAAACGCGTGCCGAAGGGTGAATTGTGGGCCGGAAATCCGGCGCGCAAAATGCGGGACCTGACACAGGCGGATATAGATTTCTTTCCGGTGTCTGCGGATAACTACGTCAGGCTTGCGAAGGAATATAAATAGTCATTTCAGGCCAATCAATTTCTGGAATCTGTCATCGGTTTTTTCCAGGCGCCTGGAAATGCCCTGTACGCGGATGAAATCGTCCGTGTTTTCCGTGACCGCCTGAATAACGCGGCGTTCCTTGTCCGCGATGAAACGGACTTTTATCTTTTCACCCGTTTCGGCAAATATTTCTTTCAGTTTCTTTATCTTTTTGCTCATCTTCATGGGAGACGCGGAAGGGCTGCAATGCAGATAATCAACCTGATATGCTGTATTCGGCATGATTGACGCATAGGCGACCGCCAGATCTTCCGGATTTTTAAACCATGCCTGAATTTGATCGTTATTTTTGTCGATATAATAATCGTCGACTTCGGCTCTTTTCATTGCAGAATTGATTTGATCCGCAATCCATCTGGTTTTGGTTCTCAATTTGAATTCCGGATAGTCCGGCTGCGCCTTGTATAGATTGTCTGCCTGGCTGCGCGTGGGATCGAAAACAACATTGGGTGTAAGTTTGAAGATATAACCATTCGCCATAGGCTCGAAAGATTTTACAAGCGCAAGGTGAGAGCGGTCCTTTGATTTTTCGCCTTCTGTTTTCCCGCCAACGGTAATACCCATTGATTTGGGATTGGTGTGCGGGAGCGCATTGCTTTCATCGTCTTCATTCACGTAAATGACTTTTGTTTCCTGCGCGTCGTTTTCATCGGGCGCGTTAATGACCTGTTTCTGGCGTTGCAGGCTGAGGATGGGCTGAAATATTTCCAGATTTTCTTCTACGAAATCACTGAAGTCAAAATAGGCTTTTTTTGTTGCCGCTTCGAAATAAATGCATCTGTCACGCCGGTCGAGTTCAAAGAGGATCGAGTTGCCGAAACCCTCCATGTCGGTGATTTTCTGGAGGTCTGCAAGATGGCGTTTTAGTTTTCCAATGTCATAGTTTTTTTCGGTTTGTACGAATTTAGCCGTGATGTTTTCATTTGGCTTCATCGCAACATGAAAACGACCGGCATCGACAGAATGACGGAAGTAGATGGTATTGCCCTCCGCCTCTTCAAAAAGTTTGTAATCTTTCAGACGGGCTGCGGTCGCTGCGGCGCGCATTCTTGATAATGAATGTGCCCGTTCGATGTGGTTTGATGGGTTTTCCAGTCTTTCTACCGCGTAGAAGGGATAAGAGGCGGCGGAAAAGCTGCTCACTGCGGACAGAAAAGGGGTATGCGTTTTGTCTGACATAATAAACTCCGCGTCGAACTTAGCGGCAGCATTATTTTATGTCAATATCGCTTTTCTTAACATAGCTGCCGGGTGCGGGCTCTATTATATTCTTGGGATTGCGCGCGGATACCTTGTTTCCCGCATAATCCACAATCCAGTTTTGCCAGTCCGTCCACCAGGAACCCTTTGTCTCATGCGCGTGTTCCAGCCATTTTTCAGGCGACGGCGTGTTTTCTGACGAGCTCCAGAAACAATATTTTCCGGCGGCGGGAGGGTTAACCACGCCCGCAACGTGGCCGGAGGCGGAGAGGGTGAATTTCTTCTCGCCGGTAAAGGCGCTGTAGCCGGAATAGGTGGCCTTCCACGGCGCAATGTGGTCTTCGCGGGTGGAGAGGAAATAGGCAGGCGTTTTGATGTCGCGCACATCGATTTTCACGCCGTCGATTTCCAGCCCTTCGGGTTCGATCAGCTTGTTTTCAAGATACATCTTGCGCAGGTAAAAGGAATGCATGGCGCAGGGCATGTTCGTCGAATCCTCGTTCCAGTAGAGAAGGTCGAACGGGAACGGTTCCTTGCCCAGAAGGTAGTTGTTAATGACGAATGACCAGATCATGTCGTTCGCGCGCAGGATGGCGAATGTCTTTTGCAGATGATCGCCGGAGAGGACGCCTTTTTCGCGCATCTCCAATTCCATCGCGGCGATTTGTTTTTCACTCGTGAAGAGTTTCAGTTCGCCCGCGTGCGCGAAGTCGATCAGCGTCGTCAGGAAGGTGGCGGAGGCGATGCGGTTTTCTTTTCCTTTCGCCTTCAGCCAGGCAAGGGTGATTGTAAGCAATGTGCCGCCGATGCAGTAGCCGATGGCATTCACGGATTTCTCGTCCGTGATTTTCTCCACCTGATCCAGAGCGGTAATCACGCCCTCGTGCATGTAATCGGAAAAGCCTTTGCCCGCGAGTTCTGCGCCAGGATTGACCCAAGAGATGATAAAAACCGTGTGACCCTGATCCGCCAGCCATTTGACGAAGGAGTTTTCTGGGCGCATGTCGAGAATGTAATATTTGTTGATCCATGGCGGCACGATAAGCAGCGGCGTTTTGGCGACCTTGTCGGTCGTCGGCGCATATTGGATCAGCTGCATCATGTCGTTCTGATACACGACGGAGCCTTTGGTGACGGCGAGGTTCTTGCCGGGGGCAAACCCTTCGTAATCGGTCGTGCTGATACGGATTTCACCGTGGCCGCGCTCCATATCCTCGATCAGGTTTTCGAGACCCTTGACCAGATTCTCCCCGCCTGTGCGGATTGTTTCCTTCAACACATCGGGATTGGTCAGCACAAAATTGGTCGGCGCCATCGCGTCGGAGAACTGGCGCGTGTAGAAGTCGATCTGCTCCACCATATCGGGATCCAGACCTTCGGTGCTGCGCACGACACGGTGCATCCAGCCGGACGTCATCAGATAGGATTGTTTGATGAAGTCGAAGAGAACGTTTTCATTCCATTCGGCGGAGCGGAAGCGGCGGTCGCCGGGGGAGGGTTTGTAGATATCCTCCGCCTGTTCGCCATTCATCTTGGCGAGGGTGTTCTGCCAGAGACTGGCCCATTGCTGCCAGTATTCATACTGAAGTTCCGCCAGTTTGCGGGGGTTCGACCAGAGAACGGCCATGAAGGAGGTAAAGCGTTCCTGCAGCGTCAGAAGCGGCTGGAGCGTTTCCATGTTGACGTCCTTGGCATGTTTTTCCATATAGGACTGGATCAGCGGCATGGCGCGTTCCATCGCCTCGGTCAGCGCGTGGCTTAGAACCACCGGATCGATTGCTTGTTTGGAAGTCGGGGCGGAATCAGATTTTTTCCGGCTCATGCTGGCGGCCATGGGGGTCTTTTCGGGCTGGATGGAAATGTGTCAGAAAACCTACGGGCACTCTGCCCCAGCCGCCCTAAAAAATCAACGAATTCAATAAACTTGGGGAATTAACCTACAGCGGTTCTTGCGCTACGGAAATTTTATGGGCAGGATGGGGCGAATTCCTTGAGTTGGAGAGGGTGTCCCGTGTCTTTGTCCGTAGTTAAAAAATCAATGCTTGTGATGGCCAGCGTTTCTGTTCTGGCAGGGTGCAGCACGGTCGGAGGATGGACGGAGAGCGAAAACAAAGCCCCGAAATCCGAACCCGTGACAATCACGAACAAGGCGGCAGCGCCAGCATCGGTTTATCCGGTGCCGAGCGACCGCGAACTGCAATCCATGACCACGAAACTGTCCGGCGGCTCGGTCGAGGTTTTCGACCTTGATGCGCCAGCGCCCATGGATGGCAACAGCGTGCCGTCCGTGTCGCGTGATTACGCGGGCAGCGGTGTGGCCTATGCCAGCGATTCCAGCGTGACGGTTTATCCGCTGGATGGGGATATGTCGACCGGCCTCGGTGCCGTGGGAGCTTCTGATTCCGCATATTTCCCGCTGACACCTTCGCCTTCTGCGGCGGGCGGTACTTCTGGCGATGCGGCCGCCCCGCGTGTTGGCGGCGGCGTGTCCAGTGTTTATTTCTCCCACGGCTCTTCACAGCTGGGCAGCGGGGATGTCAATGCCCTGCGCAGTGTCGCGGAAACGGCGAAATTCGCGCCTGTTGACCGTGTAAGCGTCGAAGGACACGCCTCTACGCGCGTGGAAGCAAGTGATCCTGTCGAGGCGCGCATCATAAACCTTCGCCAATCCCTGAAACGCGCGGAGAAAGTATCCGAAGCGCTGATCGAGCAGGGCGTTCCGGCGGAAAAGATCAAGACGGTCGGATGGGGCGATACGGCCCCCGGCGGCGGCGGTGAAGACCAGCAGCGCCGTGTCGATATTGTGACCGGCGGCGGTTATTAATCCATGAAAGCGCCTTTGCGTATAGGCATAGCGGGGCTTGGCACCGTTGGTGTCGGCGTGATCCGCATGTTACAGGCGCATGGCAACGACATTGCCCGCTGTGCAGGACGTTCCATCGAAATTGCGGGAATCAATGCGCGGGACAAGGCGCGTGACCGCGGTGTGGATCTTTCCCGATACACATGGTTTGAAAATCCTGTCGATACGGCGTCGGACAAGGATATCGATGTGGTTGTCGAGCTGATCGGCGGTGACGAAGGCGTTGCGCGCGAGCTGGTTTTCACGGCGCTCCAGAACAAGAAGCATGTGGTGACGGCCAACAAAGCGCTTCTTGCCAAACATGGGCTGGAGCTTGCAAGGATCGCAGAAGCAAATGACGTCAGTCTTAATTTCGAAGCTTCGGCCGCAGGCGGCATACCGATCATCAAAGCGTTGCGTGAAGGGTTCGCGGGGAACCGTATCGATGCGCTCTACGGCATCCTGAACGGAACATGCAATTACATCCTCACGGAAATGCGTCTTACGGGGCGTGATTTTTCAGACGTTCTGTACGAAGCGCAGGAGAAGGGATATGCGGAGGCCGACCCGACATTCGATGTCGACGGGATCGATGCGGCACATAAGCTTTCCATCCTTTCCTCGCTGGCCTTCGGGATCAAGCCTTCGTTCGACAAGATCGACGTGGACGGCATACGCCGGATCAGTGCGAATGATATAGCCTTTGCGGGCGAGCTGGGGTGCCGGATCAAATTGCTGGGCATCGCGCGGCGCACAGGCGCGAAGATCGCGTTGAGCATGGAGCCGTGCCTTGTTTCACAAGATTCCGCTATCGGCAGCGTCGAAGGCGTTTTCAATGCAGTCTTTGTCGAAGGCGACTTTGTCGACCGTGCGATGCTGGAAGGGCGCGGCGCAGGGCAGGGGCCAACGGCGAGCGCCGTTCTTTCCGACTTGATCGACCTTGCGCGGGATTATCGTCTGCCGGCGTTCGGCGTGCCTGTCGATGCGCTGTCCGATGCGGTGATCGCAGGGGCGGGAGAGGTAGAATGCCGTCATTACATGCATTTGTCCGTGCGGGACGAGCCGGGCGTGATCGCGGATGTGTCCGCGGTACTGCGCGACCACAATATTTCCATCGAGACGATGCTTCAGCGCGGGCGCGATCCCGGGCAGGCGGTATCGGTCGTTATCACCACCCATGACTGCAGCCGTAAAGCCATGCGCGAGGCGGCGGAAATGATTCGCAAAATCGGCAGCGTCATGGCCGACCCGACAATTTTGCGTATTCAGGAATTTTAAGCATTACCAATAGGTTGCGGGATTTTTCTTAAATATCTGCGGCGGATAAGTGTAATTTATTTCTAGTCACTGAGTCCGCGTTCCTTTATCTTTCTGGTTTACCGATTCCTTTAACCGTTGTTGTTTCATGAGCACAGGCACGCCCTCATTCCTGGATGTACGCCGATCGCTGAAAGAGTCCCGCTGGGTCTTTCCGGCTGTGGAACAGGACGTCGTTGCGCGCATATCACAGCTTCACGGCTTGCCGGATTATGTGGCGCGGATGCTTCATCTGCGCGGGGTCGCGCCGGACGATGTCGCGGGATTTTTGAACCCGACCCTGCGTGACCATTTTCCCGACCCGTTCAAGATGGCGGGTATGCGGGAGTTTGCCGAAGACATGGCGGCAAAAATCATGCGCAAGGAATGCATCGGCATATTGGCGGATTTCGACGTGGATGGCTCCACCTCCGCCGCGATTCTGACGCGGTTCCTTCGCCATTGCGGGCAGATGCCGCCCGTTTATATTCCAGACCGTTTGAACGAAGGATACGGGCCGAGCGTCAATGCGCTTCAGACGCTTCATGCCGAAGGGGCGAGGACGGTTGTGATGGCGGATTGCGGTATCACCGCATTCGCACCTGTCCTGGCCGGGCGCAACATGGGCATGGATATCATTATCTTCGACCACCATGAGCCGGAAGATAACTTGCCGGAAGCCAACCATGTCATCAATCCGAAGCGCCGCGACGATACCTCGCGCACGGACATGCTCGCGGCCTGCGGCGTGACGTTCCTGGCCTGCGTCGCGGTGAACAATGTTTTGCGCCGTGAAGGTTTTTACGCGCGGGAGGGGATTGCGGACGCGCCGCTCAAGAACTGGATCGATCTTGTGGGGCTTGGGACCGTTTGCGATATGGTGCCGATGACGGGGCCGAACAGGTTGTTCGTACGCGCAGGGTTCGCGCAGATGGCGCTTAAACAAAATATGGGCATTCGCGCGTTGTGCGAGGTCGGCGGGCTTGCCACCGCGCCGGAGCCAAAGGATGCGGGATTTACGATCGGTCCGCGTATCAATGCGGGATCGCGTGTTCACCGATCCGATCTTGGTGCCAAGCTTCTTTCCACAGACGATCTGGACGAGGCGCGGTCTATCGCATTCGTGCTTGATGAATGCAACGAACAGCGCAAAGCGATCCAGTCGAAGATGATGAAGGAAGCCATCGAAAAGGTGGAGCGCGACGGGCTGGATCAGGGGCCCGTGATTATCGTGTCCGGCGACGACTGGCATCCGGGTCTGAGCGGCCTTGTGGCCGGGCGTTTGAAAGAGCGTTTCGGCAAGCCTGCCGTTGTTGTCACGTTCGCCGAAAATCCGGACGGTGTGACCGAAGGGCGCGGTTCAGGACGGTCCATTACGGGCGTAAATATGGCACAGGCCTTTATTGAAGCGCGCAACGAGGGCCTGCTGATCAAGGGTGGCGGTCACGCGATGGCGGGCGGTTTTACCGTGATGCCGGACAGGATACCCGAATTCCGTGATTTTATGGTCCGCAACGTCACGCAGCAGATGGAAAGTGTCGAAACGGCGGTAGAAACGCAGATTGACGGCATCGCCACTATCCGCGGCGCGCAGACGCAGTTCGTGCGCCTTCTGACGGACAATGTCGGCCCGTTCGGCCCGCAG
This sequence comes from Micavibrio aeruginosavorus, assembly GCA_003240795.1. Classification (GTDB taxonomy): domain Bacteria; phylum Pseudomonadota; class Alphaproteobacteria; order Micavibrionales; family Micavibrionaceae; genus Micavibrio_A; species Micavibrio_A aeruginosavorus_B. The sequence goes on from QFNK01000050.1 coordinate 9,341, forward strand.
AATACGGAGCCTGTCTTTGCGCTGGCCAATGTTCGTGTGCAGAGCGTCGACGTGCTCAAGGACAAGCATATCCGCGTGCAGATGTGCGACTGGGAAGGCGGCCGCCGTATGAAGGGTA
>QFNK01000051.1 GCA_003240795.1 Micavibrio aeruginosavorus
CACCGTCGAAACACCCGGCGGTCTGAATATCATGACGATCCACTCTTTCTGTCAGTCGGTTTTGGGGCGCTTTCCGATCGAAGCAGGCCTTCCACCGAATTTCAAGCCGCTGGAAGAAGACGAATCCCGCGCGCTCCTCGACCGCGCACGCAAGGAAGTAATCGCGAGAGCAGGACGCGATCCCGCATCCCCCTTGGGTGAGGCGCTTGCCGCCATCAGCGCCCTTCTCAACGAAGAACAATTCGCCGGACTGTTGCTCCAGCTGCAAAGCGAACGCCACCAGACACGCCAGCTTCTAAGCCGTACTTTCGGCGTTGACGGCCTTTACACATCGCTATGCAAAATGTTCGGTATAACGGCGGGACAGGACATACAGGGGGCGCTCGCGGCGTTCTGCCGTACGGATAGCCGCAATGAAGCAGGGCTGCGTGAAGCCTGCACCTTGTTATCATTGGAAAAAACAAAGGAAGCACCAAAAGCCGCCGCGAACATACAGGCGTTTCTGGACGGCAGAGCGGAAGAAAGACCAGCGCTTTACGATATGTACAAGTACGTCTTCCTTACCAAGGAAGGCACCCCGCGCGCGAAGATCGCAACGGCGGGTGTACTTAAAACAGCCCCTCACATTGGCGACATACTATCGTATGAGCAAGCGCGCATTATCGAGTTCGAAGAGGAGTGCAAATCCATCGCCTGCGCGAACGCCACACGCGATCTGTTCCTGCTGTCCGACGAAATCCTGAACCGTTATCAGGATTTGAAAGACAGGCAGGGTGCACTTGACTTCAACGACATGATTTTGCGCACACTGTCCCTTCTTAAAGGCGAAAGTGTAAAAGGTAAAAACCTGGATGTCGCGCCATGGGTAATGTACAAGCTCGACGAAGGTATTGACCATATTCTGGTGGACGAGGCACAGGACACAAACCCCGAACAATGGGACATCATCAACCTTCTGAGTGACGAATTTTTCGCAGGACAGGGCGTACGCGATGAGACCATACGCACCGTGTTCGTTGTGGGCGATGACAAGCAGTCCATTTTCGGCTTTCAACGCGCCGCGCCCGAAAAATTCGGGGAGATGTATGAATGGTTCGCCCGCAAGGTACGCTCAGCGGGAGGGACGTTCGTTCCCGTTGATATCACGACATCCTTCCGCTCCGTACAGACCGTACTCGACGCCGTCGATCAGGTTTTTACAAACCCGTCCGTACGCGAAAAATTTACGGGTACGTACCTAAATCACATCGCCAAGCGTCAGGGGCAGTCCGGCATTGTCGAGCTCTGGCCGCTGTTCAAGTCCGATGCGGCAGTCTCCGAGGATGAAAACGACGATGCGGGCGAAGCCGAAAAAGGGTGGTTTGTTCCCGACCGTATTTTAGAGGCGCTGACCGGATCCGAGAAAATGGCGCGCAAGATCGGGGACACGATTCAATCCTGGCTGAAAAACGGCGAAACGCTTCATTCCTACGGCCGTCCCATCCATGCCGGAGACATCATGATCCTCGTACGGTCGCGCAGCCGCTTTGTCGGCCAGCTCGTACGCGCACTCAAGGCCCGCAACATTCCCGTCAGCGGCGTGGACAGGATGGTGCTCTCTAGCCAGATTGTCGTACAGGACATGATCGCCGCCGCCCAGTTCGGCCTTTTGCCCGAAGACAATCTGACGCTCGCCGCCCTCCTCAAATCACCCTTTGTCGGCATGAACGAAGACGAGGTCTTCCGGTACGCGCACGGACGAACGGGCTCTCTATGGGACAGCATACGCGAGAACGCGCCGCACGTGTCGGCATGGCTGGAACGCCTGATTGTACGCTCCGGCATCGATCACCCTTACGAATTTTTCAGCCGCATCGTACAAGAGCCATGTCCGGGAAACACATCCAATGGTATGCAGGCAGTACGCGCCCGCCTTGGCGAGGATGCGCTCGACCCCCTCGACGAATTCCTGAACGCCGCGCTCGCTTACGAAGCCAGCCATACGGCCTCCCTTCAGGACTTCCTCCAATGGCATGCGGAAGGCAGCGGCGAGATCAAACGCGAAATGGATGAGTCGTCCAGAGCCGTGCGTATCATGACGGCCCACGGCTCCAAAGGGCTTCAAGCGCCGATCGTCTTCCTGCCGGACACGATCTTAAGCGGGCCGCCCAAAACGAGCGCGCTTTTCTGGCCGGACAAAACGGGACTGGATGTTCCGATGTATCTTCCTTCCAAAGACGCCACACCGAAACAGGCCGCCGCTGCCCGCACCGCCGTCCTCGAAAAATCGGAAGAGGAATATCGCCGCCTTCTCTACGTCGCCATGACGCGCGCGGAAGAGCGGCTCTATATCGGCGGCTATACCGGCAAAAAAACAGTCAGCGCCGAAAGCCGCGCCCATTGGTACACCGATGTGCAGGCCGCCTTTGAAACGCTGGCCCAGCAGGGCCACATCGAAAAAATACCGAGCGGCGTTTACGACGAAAACGGTGAGGATATCCCGGCGCTGCGTCTCGCATCATCCGCAACCGAAAGCCCCGACAAAAAATCCGAAGAAAAAAAGGAAGCCGCCGCAATAGAAAGACGCGAGCTTCCGCGCTGGGTAAAAATTCATGCGCCCGCCGAACCAGTGCCGCCGCGCCCGCTCGTGCCCTCCCGCCCGTCGGAGGAAGAACCGGCGGCGGCTTCTCCGCTTCAATCCGCGCAGGAATACCGCTTCCGCCGCGGGAACGCGACACACAAACTGCTCCAGCTTTTGCCATCCCTCCCGCCGGAGCGCCGCCGCCTGTCCGCAGAGCAATTCCTTGCCCGCCCCGCGCTCGGATTTCCGGCGGACCTGCAAAAGGACATCGCCCGCGAAGTGATGAACATTCTGGAGGACGAAACCTTCGGTGAAATCTTCGGCGAACAATCCCTCGCCGAAATTCCTGTTACAGGGCTGATCGGCAAAGACAACCTGATCTCCGGCCAGATCGACCGCCTTCTGGTGCGGGAAAACGACATCCTGATCGTCGATTACAAAACCAACCGCCCGTCGCCCAAATCACTGGAAGACGTACCAAAAGCCTATATTCGCCAGCTCCGCGCCTACGCCGACGCCCTGCGCGGCATATATAAGGGCAAGGCCGTGCGCGCCGCGCTCCTATGGACCGATGATGCAAGGCTGGTTGAAATTCCGGTTTAAATTCAATCTATTGGGGAGCGGGACTTGATATTCCGTGCATCCCGCGCAATGTTAATGGAAAGCGTATCACAAAGGGAAATATAGAGATGAGCATTAAAGTTTCAGACGCAACATTCGAAAGCGAAGTCCTGCAATCCGACACACCTGTCATCGTTGATTTCTGGGCGGAATGGTGCGGCCCGTGCAAGGCGCTCGGCCCCCTCGTCGACGAACTGTCCGAGGAGCTGAAAGGCCGTGCGAAGATCGTAAAGGTCAATATCGACGAAAGCCCGCAGACCCCGACAAAATACGGCGTGCGCGGCATCCCAACGCTGATGGTATTCAAGAACGGTCAGTTGACCGACACGCGCGTCGGCTCCATGCCGAAATCGCAACTGACCGAATGGGCGGAAAGCGTTATCTAAAATACTCTCGCAAAGCCAAATAAAAAAGGGCGCTCCATCGGGCGCCCTTTTTTTATTCCTGTTTTTCTCTATTCCGTCTTCGCGGCTGCCGGCGCGGCCGGTGCGGCGGCGGTCTTTGCAGGGATCATCATCATGATCGCCTGACGGCCTTCCATCTTCGGCTCCTGCTCGACTTTCGCGAATTCCGCGAGGTCCGCTTTCAGGCGCTGCATGACCTGCATGGCAAGGTCGATGTGCGCCATTTCACGTCCGCGCAGGCGAAGCGTGAATTTCACCTTGTCTTCATTCTCGAGGAATTTTTTCGCGGCCTTCAGCTTCACATCGTAATCGTGCTGCTCGATACCCGGACGGATTTTAAGCTCCTTGACCTCGATGACCTTCTGCTTCTTCCGCGCCTCGTTGGCCTTCTTCTGCTGCTCGTACTTGTACTTGCCGTAGTTCAGGATTTTGCAGACAGGCGGCTCGGCGTTCGGGGAAACTTCTACCAGATCGAGACCGGCGGCTTCTGCGCGGCGCATACCTTCTGCAACGGTTACAACACCGACCATCTCGCCGTTTTCATCGACAAGGCGGATTTTCGGAATGCGGATTTGTTCGTTGACGCGTGGTCCATCCGCATCGACTTGGCGGCGTGGCGGAAGGTTATTGATCGGCGGTCTGGCTATGGGACGTCTCCATTAATAATTGAAAGATAAAACAACCGCTGGCACCAACGGTTAAGGGCCATACATAGGCGGATTTCCGCCTTTTTTCAAGGGCTGAACGAGTATGACATATAATTCTTGAAAATTTTCATAAGAAATTGATACAAGACGGCATGTCTAAAAACACGTGCTCCATACGAAATCTGTTCGGCACCCTGCTCATTGCCGGAGGGGCGGCATATGCGGTGGACGACTACCTGTCGACACCGCATTCGGTCGATGATCTTGCGCTCAACCTTGTCAACAATCACATCCTGGGCAATATGCCGGAGCTGGAAGAGAAACGGTTGCTAATGGGATTTCTGACCAGCACGTTTATAAGGCAGACTGACGCGGCAACCTGCACGAATTACGGGTTTTACACGCGCTGCGCGTTGAAGGATGAGGCGAGATATCTTGTGAAAAGCTTCCTGTTTCAGGTTCCGAATATAAATCCGTCGGAAGAAAACGAAGCGCCCGGAGAAAAACCCCGGGCGCCATCATTGAAGCCTTCCAGAAGCTGGAATATCTAATCTTAATACGGCGCTGCCGCCGCCGTGACCAAGTCTTCGATTGCCACATCGACATTGATCACGCTCTGCGCGTCGGAGCCGAGCCTGCGGATCGCGACATTGCGCTCTTCCGCCTCACGTTTTCCGACAACGAACAGGTACGGCACTTTCTGCAGCGAATGATCGCGGACCTTGTAGTTGATCTTCTCGTTGCGGATATCAAGCTCGGCACGGATGCCTTTCGCGCGGAGTTCGCGCAGCACTTCCTGCCCGTAGCCGTCGGCTTCCGACGTGATTGTCGCAACAACGCACTGCACGGGCGCAAGCCAGAGCGGCAGCTTGCCCGCATAGTTTTCAATCATAATGCCGATCCAGCGTTCGATGGAACCGAGGATGGCACGGTGCAGCATGACGGGACGCTGGCGGGAGCCGTCCTCCGCCGTGTAAAGCGCATCGAGACGTTCGGGCAGGTTGAAGTCGAGCTGGAGCGTACCGCAGCCCCATTCGCGGCCGATCGCGTCACGGATGATGAACGCCAGTTTCGGTCCGTAGAACGCACCATCGCCCGGCGATATTTCGTATTCCATGCCGAGTTTTTCAAGCGCCTGCTGCAGACCCGCTTCCGCCTTGTCCCACAGCGCGTCCGAGCCGATGCGGTTTTCCGGACGCGTTTCAAGCTTTACGATGTAATTGTCGAAACCGAGATCCTTGTAAATCGCCTTCGTCAGTTCGCAGAACTTGATGGATTCTTCCAGAATCTGGTCTTCGCGGCAGAAGATATGCGCGTCGTCCTGCGTAAACTGGCGCACGCGCATCAGTCCGTGCAGCGCGCCGTGCGCTTCGTTTCTGTGACAGCAGCCAAATTCCGCAAGGCGCAGCGGCAGGTCGCGGTAAGACTTGATCCCCTGTTTGAAAATCTGCACGTGCGCGGGGCAGTTCATCGGTTTCAGCGCGAGGAGATGGTCGAACGCCTTGTCGGAGACGATCGGCTTGCCTTCCTCCAGTGAAGGAATCTCGTCCGGCACGATGAACATGCCGTCGCGGTATTTCTGCCAGTGACCAGACGCTTCCCAGAAACGCTTGTCCATCAGTTGCGGCGTGCGGACTTCCTTGTACCCGCCATCGCGCAGGCGGCGGCGCATATAGCTTTCCAGCGCGACCCAGATGGTCCAGCCTTTCGGGTGCCAGAACACGCTTCCCTGCGCCTCGTCCTGCATATGGAACAGTTCCAGCTCCTTGCCGATCTTGCGGTGGTCGCGTTTTTCCGCTTCCTCGATCTGCGTCAGGTAATCTTTCAGCTCCTGCTCGTTGCGCCACGCCGTGCCGTAAATACGCGTCAGCTGCGCTTTCGAGGAATCGCCGCGCCAATAGGCACCGGCAACCTTCATCAGTTTGAACGCCGTGCCGACATGCTTGGTGGACGGCATGTGCGGGCCGCGGCAGAGGTCAAGCCAGTCGCCCTGACGGTAGATCTTTATGCTTTCCGTTTCCGGCAGGTCTTGAATAAGCTCGGCCTTGAAATTCTCGCCCTTGTTTTTGAAGTACGCAATGGCCTCGTTGCGGTCCCAAACTTCACGCGTGAACGCGCTTCCGCGCTCGACGATCTTTTTCATTTCCTTTTCAATCGCCGCGAAATCTTCCGTCGAGAAAGGCTCGTTGCGGAAAAAGTCATAATAGAAACCGTTTTCGATGTTCGGGCCGATCGTCACCTGTGTGCCGGGGAACAGCGTTTGCACCGCCTCGGCCAGAACGTGGGCGCAGTCATGGCGGATCAGGCCGAGCGCCTCGGCATCCTCGCGTTTGACCAGCGCCAGGCTGACATCGCGCTCGATCGGCAGGGACAGGTCGGCCAGCTCGCCGTCTATCTTTGCCGCGATCACGGCCTTCGCGAGGCTCTTTGAGATGCTTTCCGCCACTTCCATTGCCGACGTGCCAGCCGTGTACGTGCGTTTCGCACCATCGGGCAGGGTTACGGTAATGTCGTTGGAAGCGCGCGCTGCGTCGGCCATAATGATCCTCTGTTGTGCCTTAAATGATTAACGTTATTAAGCTTTATCCCATGACAAGCGCGGATGTCGAGGGTTTTGGCGGAAAATATACTTTGGAAACAATGATTGCATATATTTTCATAATATTGTAAAACACGCATATGAGTTTTAATTTTACCCAAGCTGAATTCGATATCTGGGCGCCCACATACGATGAGGACGCGGAAGGCAGGACGGGCTGGTCTGCGCATTTGCAGGTCGCGGAAACCGTGGCGAAATACGCCCCCGCAAGCCCCGGGCATGTTATCGACCTCGGCACCGGCACGGGCCTTCTCCTGCCGCATTTGAAAAGCCAGTTTCAAAGTGCCGCGCTCACAGGCATAGACCTGTCTGAAAACATGCTGGAACAATGCCGCGCGAAAAATCTCGCCGACACGCTCGTCCAATACGATCTGAGCAAACAGCAATGGCCGTTCCCTGAAAACAGCGCGCAGGTCGTCACCTCTTCCGGCGTTCTGGAATTCATCCGCCATGAGCAGCCTTTCGTGAAAAACGCCTGTGCCTTGTTGCAGGAAGGCGGCATTGCCGTCGTGACGTATCAGCCCCCCTCACCGGGCAAAAAAGGCCCGATCGGCGCGTCCCCTTCTTTCAGCAAGCCCCATTACGCCATGAAGGACGCGTTTCAGGCCTGCGGGATGGAAGTGCTGGAGCAGTCGGAATTCAATGCCTATAGAAATTATGGCGTGCCTGTCATGTATGGCCTGATCGCCGCGCGAAAGCCCGGTTGCGTTTGATGATTGTTGCGCTAAACTGAACGCATGTTGCGTTTCGTTTACAATTTTTATCAGCGTGTTGCCGCAAAACGTATGTTTGCGCACTGGGCGCCGATTTACGAGGACGGGGTCGCCGAAAACGCCTACAGCGCCGCAGATGAAGTGGCCAAATCGGTCATCAAGCATCTGGCCCTTCACAGCGACACAAACGCGGAAATAACCGTCGCGGATATCGGCATCGGCACAGGCCTGCTGGCGCAGCAGATTTACGATTCCCTCCCCTGCAAAATCACAGGCATAGATTTTTCCGAAGACATGATGGCGTCCTGCGCCGGGCGGGATATTACGGAGCTACTTATCAAATGCGACGCCGGACAAGACCATTGGCCGCTAACCGACGGCGCGTTCCGCGTTGTGATGAGCGCGGGATTGGTCGAATATCTGACGCCGGAAATGCTGCAGCATTTTATCAGCGAAAGCACCCGCGTACTGCAGCAAAACGGCTTCGTGGTTTTCACCTACATTCCCAACAACAACGACAGCAAAATCGTCTGGTGGCATGGCTATTCCGGCAGCTATCTTAGCTGCTCCTACAAGCCGGAATATATGGAGCACCTGATCGCGAAGAACGGTCTGGAGATCATAGAACACAGCCTGCCCTTCAAGGGATGCGTGTTCGGCGACGGCTCGTCCTACGAATACCGCCTGATAACGGCGAAAAAGAAATAAAAAAGCCCGCGATGTGCGGGCCTTTTTCATTTCATTATGCTGCAGCTGTATCACCGCTCGTTCATCGAATTTGAAACGGTCTTCACGAACGGTTTCAGGACATATTCCATCACGGTTTTCTCACCCGTCAGGATGTCGACAGTCGCGACCATCCCCGGAATGATCGGCAGAACCTCGCCTTTGCGTTTCAGGGCATTTTCCGTTGTCAGGACGCGCACATGATAAAAGCTCTCGCCCTTCTCGTCCGTTACGGCGTCCGGCGAAATGCCGACGACCTTGCCCGGCAATCCGCCGTAGATGGAGAAGTCATAGGCGCTGATTTTCACCATGGCCGGCTGATCGGGATAGAGGAAGGCGATATCCTTCGGCTTGATGCGCGCCTCGACCAGAAGCTGGTCGTCCTTCGGCACGATCTCGATAAAGTCCTGCCCCGGCTGTACAACACCGCCTTGCGTGTAAACCTTCACGTCCTTGACGTAACCGTTTACGGGAGACTTGATCTCCGTGCGGTCTTTCCGGTCGGTCAGGCTTACGAGGCCCTTTTCGATGGCCGTCATTTCGACCATCTTCGCGGACAGTTCCAGCTGGGCTGTCGCACGTGCGGCGGATTCAACGTCGCGGATACGGGCATCGGCCTCCGCAATCGCGGAACGCGCGCGCGGGATGGCGGAATTGATGCTATTCAGCTCCGTCTGCTTTTCCTTGATAGTGCGCTCGATCTGCAGCAATTCCATTTTCGGGGCGGAGCCGCGGGCGACCAGAGGCTCGACCATCCCCTTTTCTTCACGTGCAAGGGCAACCTGCCCGTTCAAGTCGCCGGACTTGATCTGAAGCTCGCTGAGCTCCTGGCTGCGCTGGCTCTTTTGCTGCTGTAGGATGATTGTCTGCGAATTGATCTGGTCGCGGTTAGTGCGGTAGGCGTTCATCTCTTCCGTCACGGCGCGCGGCGCTTTCTCCATGACCTCTTTCGGGAAGTCGGGGGTCTTGCCTTCCACTTCCGCCTGAAGACGCGCAATAGCGGCCTGAAGGCCCAGATAGCGTGCCTCGTTGGAGTCGAGATCGGACGATGCCGCAACATCGCGCAGACGGGCGACAGTCTGCCCCGCCTTGACTTCGTCGCC
>QFNK01000052.1 GCA_003240795.1 Micavibrio aeruginosavorus
AATCCGGCGAAGCGCAGCATTATCTTCCGACCGGCGCGGGCGCGGAAGCGTAATTCCCTTAAAATATATTTGCGGCGCGGTAGGCGAGGCCGAGGCCGACGCTATCCAGCTTGTTCCCCTGCGATATTTCGGCGTGGGGGAATTGATCTTTCACCATCGCGTTGATGACGGGCAGCTCGGTCGAGCCGCCTGTCATGATGATCAGATCGATTTGATCGCGCCCGATCCCTGCCATTGAAAGGCATTCCGCAATGGAGGCGAATACCCGTTCAACATCGGCGGCGATGGCTTTTTCAAATGCGGGGCGCGTCACGGATATTTTCAGGTCTTCATCCAGTTCTTTCAGGGACGCGATGTATTTCGTCTGCTCTGTCAGATTGATTTTGGCGTTTTCGACCTCGCCGAGAAGCGCGTGACCGAGATGGTTTTGCTGAAGCTTGAGCAGATGCGCGAGTTTCTCCTCCTCCAAAGCGCGGCGCTTGATGTCCAGCGTTTCGGATATGGCCTTGGGTGTCTGGGCGAAGTTGACCATGGCCCAGTCGGAAAGTTGAAAATACACGCTGGAGGGAACGTCGAGCAGTTTGGTTTTATCGAACGTGTCCCTGAATTGCGTTCCCATTCCCAGCCACGGCATAAAGCTTTTGACGCTAAGCCGGTAGTCAAAGGTCGTTCCGCCGATGCGCACGCCCGATGTGGCCAGAATATCGTCGCGGCGGTCGTTCTTCGCCATTTTTTCCCGCGCCATGCGGATGACAGTAAAATCGGACGTACCGCCGCCAAGGTCGATGACAAGGGCAAGTTTTTCGCCCGCCACGTTTTCCTCATGCGCGAAAGCGGCGGCGATGGGTTCGTACAGAAATTCGATATGCTTGAAACCGCAGGCGCGGGCGATCTCTTCCAGTGTCGTCTGCGCGCGGGCGTCGCCGTCCGCGTCGTTGTCATGGAAATGGACGGGGCGGCCGAGGATGACGCTGTCCACTTCTGCGCCTGCCTGCTCTTCGGCTTTGACCTTCAGATGGCCAATAAAGGTGCCGAGAATTTCGGCGAACGGCACGGTGCGCCTGCCGATACGGGTGCTTTCCTCCATCAGGGATGTGCCAAGGATTTTCTTCAATCCTCGCATGAATCGCCCTTCGTCGCCGCCGGTGTACGCTGAAATCCCGGCGCGGCCGAACAACGGGCCGCCCTCGCGGAAGAAGATCGCGCTCGGTAGGGTGGTTTTACCGTCCTCAAGCGAGATCAGCGATTTCTTTCCGCCATGGCTGAGCGCCACAGTGGAATTCGATGTGCCGAAATCTATGCCGCACGCGACGTTGGTCCGCATGATGTTATCCAAATCCGTAAAATTTAAAGGGGGCTATATATCGCGTCTGGTTTTTGCGGCGTCAAGCGGCAAACGGATCGTGACAGTCGTGCCGACATCGATCGTGGATTCGATATGGATCGATCCGCCGTGAAGTTCGGCCAGTTCTTTCGTGATCGCAAGGCCGAGGCCGGAGCCTTCATGGCTGCGCGTGTACTGGTTTGCGGCCTGTTCGAAGGGGTTCGTGATGGTTGCAAGCTTGTTCGCCGGAATGCCGATGCCCTTGTCCCTGACGCGGATCGCGGCGTAATCGCCCCGCGTTTCGCATTCAATTTCGATCGTGCTGTTGGGATGGCTGAATTTTACCGCGTTGGACAGGAGGTTCAACGTTATCTGCATCACGGCGCGTCGGTCGACCATCATGCTCAGGCTTTCATCCTGGATTTTCGTGGCGATCTTGATTTTTGAATCGGCGGCGCGGCTTTCCATCATATGGACGGCGAGGCGGATGATTTTCGCGATATTCTGGTTCGTCAGGTCGAGTTCGTATTTTCCGGCCTCGATCTTCGACATATCAAGAATGTCGGTGATGAGGTCGAGCAGGTGTTCGCCGCTTTCGCGGATGCCCTTGATGTAGTCCAGATAGCGATCATTGCCGATGGGGCCGAGCAATTGCTGCTGGATCATTTCGGAGAAGCCGATGATGGCGTTCAGCGGCGTACGGAGCTCGTGGCTCATGTTCGCGAGGAACTGGGATTTGGCGGAATAGGCGCGCTCGGCGGCGTCTTTCGCCTCCATCAGCGCGCGTTCGTGCAGAACGGATTGGGTAATGTCCTGCATGATGCCGTACAGGCCGATAACGTCGCCGTCCGCATCGAATTCGCAGCGTCCCTGGCACCGTACGTGGCATGCCGCGCCGTCCGTACGCATGACGCGGAAGTCGATTTCGTGATCGTTCTGCTCGATGATTGCCCGCTGGAACACCTGCATCATGCGGCCGACATCGCGGCGGTGGAGCATGGCGTTCACGGAGTCGAATGTCGGTGCGAAGTCTTCACGTGTGACGCCGAAAATACGGTAGATCTCGTCGGAGAAGCGGAGAGACTGGCTGCCGATCGTCCAGTGCCAGTGGCCCATGTGGCCGATGGCCTCGGCCTCCAGCAATTGCTGTTCGCGGCGGTGGAGCGCCTGTTCCTGTTTCTTGATCGGCGTGACGTCGCGGCCTGCGCTGAAAATCCTGCCGTCTGCCTTTTTATGTTTCCACTCCATCCAGAGGATCTGCGCCACGTTGGAAATCAGGCGGCATTCCATCTCGATGGTCTGTACGTCGCTTTCGTTGTGGAGCAGGCCGATCATCGCGGTACGTACGGCGGCGCGGTCGTCCGGGTGGACGAGGTCTAGGAAGCCCTTGCCTTCCAGATCATCGAGGGTGTAGCCCAGCCTGTCCGTGAATTGCGGGTTCAGGGTTTCAAACGTGCCGTTGTTTCCGGATACCACCAGAAGGTCGCTGGTCATTTCCACGAAATGTGCGGCGTTATCCTCCGGCATGGCGGGACGGTTGATGATGTTTTCGACCGTGCGGCTGAATTCCTCATCATTCGCGGAGGCGGAGGCGATGACATAGTCTGCGCCGTCGCCGGAGCGTACGAGGTCGAATTGAAGCTGTATGCTCTCCCCCGTACGTGCAAAATTGATTTCGTGCACGCCCGAGCGCAGGCCTGAGAAAAGCGCGCTTTGCTGTGCGGAAAAGGCATTGGTCGCGCGGAAAGCTTCCTCCGGCTCCGCAAAAGAGGCGATATGCAGGAGCGAGCGGCCTTTGAGCGGCTGGATGCCCGCCACAATCTCACACGCCGGATTTGCATAGATGACTTCCCCGTTCATGGACAGGACAAGGCGCGGCGTCGCATCGTCGAGGAAGCTTTCACTTCCGACACGCTCGGCTGTCTGTATTTTCAAAGGTCGGCTCGGGGACATAGGGAACCAGTAGAGGAGTCGTTACAGGATAAGGTAATCCGAATCGGGTTCTTTTTCATAGCATAAAATGAAAAGGGGCGGCCAGTATTATGGCCACCCCCTCTTATTATCTCATTCGCGTCCTAGTATTTAACGGAGCAGCCGTAAGGTTTGGTCTTAGATTTTTCGACCGGCTTTCCTGCGGCGATTGAATCAAGGGCGGCCTTTACGTAGTTGTTTGCAGTGGCCGCGTCTTCCTTGTTCGCGCTGTCGTTATCGTCAATGGCGCCGTCATAAACCAGCACACCGTCCTTGTCGATCACGAACATGTGCGGCGTTGTCTTTGCATCGTAGAGTTTGCCGATCGTGCCTTTGCCGTCGAGGATCATCGCGGTCTGTTTCGCTTTGTGATCGGCGATGTATTTGTTCGCCTCTTCATTCGTCAGGTGACCCTGTTTTCCTTCCGCGCCGGAATTGATCGTGAGCCAGACGACATCCTTACCCGTGTATTCTTCCTGAAGCTTTTGCATGTTGCCGGAATCATAATGTTTCACCACGAACGGACAGCCGGGGTTTGTCCATTCGAGGACGACGGTCTTCCCTTTAAAATCGCTGAGCTTGTGTTCCTTGCCGTTTGTGTCGGTGCCTGTAAAATCAGGGGCGGGCTTACCCACCGTCACGGCCGCATTCGCGGTCAATGGCGAGGCCACCGACACAATCGCCATCATGGCGGCCAGAAAAACAGTTTTAATCATGCGTCAATCTCCGTCGTGTTTTAAGGGGTCTGGGTTATGAATTTTTCGACAATGCCCGGCGTCAGGATTTGCGGAAGAATGACGGGTTCGGGCCGTGCGCCTTCCTTGTCCAAACGGGGTGGATAGTAAACATAGATCGGAACGCCGCTGCGTCCATACTCTTCCAGATAAGTTGTGATTTCCGGGTTCTGGTTTGTCCAGTCGCCTTTCAGGTAGCGCACGTTGTTGTCCGCGAAAAGTTTCGTTGTGGCATCCGTGGCAAGCGCGACTTTCTCATTTACCTTGCACGTGATGCACCAGGCGGCGGTCATGTTGATGAAAACGGGTTCGTCCTCCTCCAGATAGGATTGCAGGCGCGCGCGGGTGAAATCTTCCCAGTTCTGGCTCGCGCCGGTTTCCGCGGTATTTGTCCGGCCATCGACATTGGCAGGTTTCATCATGAAGAAGGTCGAGATGATAAACGCCGTCACGGCTGCGGCGGCAACGAGCATGACAACGCGGCCGGTTCCCTTGGCCGGGCGCACGCGCAGAAGCCAGAGCGCAAAGGCGATGGCGAGAAGGCCGAGCAGGGCCATGAACTGGTCCATATGGCTGACCTGCTGCGCCAAGATCCATACCAGCCAGCAGGACGATGCGAACATCGGGAAGGCCAGGAACTGGCGGAAGGTTTCCATCCATGCGCCGGGTTTGGGCAGTGTGTGGCGCGCAGCGGGTATGAAACACAAGACCAGATAAGGAATTGCGAGGCCAAGGCCGAGCGCAAGGAAGACCGCCATGGAAACATAAGCAGGCTGCGTCAGTGCATATCCCATCGCGGCGCCCATGAACGGCGCTGTGCATGGCGTCGCCACCAGGGTTGCGAGAACGCCCGTGAAAAACGATCCGGTGATGCCTGTTTTCTGCGTCAATGACTGGCCGATATTGGTCAGGCGTGTGTTGATTTCAAAATAGCCGGAAAGATTGAGGCCCAGCATAAAGAACAGGTAGGCGAGGAAGAGGATCACGGCCGGATGCTGCAACTGGAACCCCCAGCCGACCTGTGCGCCCGCTGCTTTGAGCGCGAGGAGGATACCTGCGATTACGGCGAAGCTCGCGATGATTCCGGCGGTGTAGGCGAGGCCGTGCAGGCGTGCCTTTCCGGCCTCCTTGTCTTTCAGGTTGACGAGGCTGAGCGCCTTCATCGACAGGACGGGGAAAACGCACGGCATCAGGTTCAGGATGATACCGCCGAACAGGGCGAACAAAATTGCTTTCCATGTGCCAAGTGAGTTGACGCCGTCGGTCGTCATGATCTCCCCGCTCTTGACCGCGCCCTCGAACCCAGCGGACAGGCGGACGCCCTTACGTGTGCCGGACGGGTCTTCGTATGTGATCAGGATTTTGGAGAGCGGCGCGTCGCTTAAATCACGGTCGCCGCGCTTGTGCGTCAGGATAAGGGTGGAGCCGTCAAGTTTTGCTTCGGTCGCGGCCGTGTTTTCAATCAGGCCCCATTCCTCGGGGAACAGATCTATGCGGTTCAATTTTGAAAAGGCGGACGGCGCATCCGTGCGAATCCGCACGACAAGGTTGCCGTTTTCCTCGCTGTAGGTTGCGGGCCATCCCATTTCGATCGGCTGCGCGGCGCGCGCGCGTTCGATGGCGGCCGGTACGGCTTCTTCGTCGCCGTTGATAACGAAGGAGGCTTCATGCTTTTCGGGGATGCAGATTTCGTGGCAGACGAGAAGTTCGATGTTCGCGGTTAAAGTCTGCGGACCCTCCGGAAGGTTTTCGGGAAGGGTCAGCGTCTGGAGAAGGACGGGATTTCCTTCAAAGCCGAAATTGATCAGCGGGCCCATCGGAAGTTTGGAAGGAAGCGGCCATTCAATCGGCGCCGCGTCCACGCCATCTACGCCGCTCCATTTAATGCGCGTCGTCATGCCGGAATCGCCGGGGTTGATCCAGTAGGTGTGCCAGCCATCCGCGATGCGCTGCTCAATGCCTACTGTAATTTTATCGCCGCCTTTGACGTCGGTTTTGCCGGGGAGGAGGCGGATGGCCGTGTAGCGTTCGGGAGAATTCTGGGCGTTTGCGGCCTGCGGAATTGTAAAAAGCGCGAAAAGTGAGAGAATAAGGGCAGGGAGCAAATGGGCTTTGTAAAACATGCCGGCTTTCATCTTTTGGTTACGAACTTTGTTTAAATTCAATGTGTAACAATCTATCCCGAATCGGGTCTTAAACCATCCTACACCCCTTAATTATATAGTCCTAAAAGGCAAGAATATGACATCCGGTCACAATACGCTTTCTTCCGATAACGCTCCTACATCGTCGGGCGGCCCCCTATGGTCGCCTTCGGCGCCGGAAAAAACGCTTCTCGCGGACTTCATGCGCCAGCTTGGACATGAAAACATCACTGATTACGACGGATTCTGGCAGTGGAGTGTCGATAATCCCGAAAAATTCTGGGATAAAGTATGGGATTTTGCCGAAATTGTCGGTGAAAAAGGCGATGTGGTCCTAGAAAACGGCGAAAATATACAAAAAGCGCGGTTTTTTCCGCGTGCTTCTGTTAATTACGCGGAAAACATGCTGAAAACGCACAATGATGCGCCTGCTATCATCGCTTTGGACGAAAAAGGGCGTGAGCGTACATATTCCCACAGCCAGTTGTATGCAGAGGTCGCAAAATGGCAGACGCAGTTAAAGGCATGGGGTGTACGCAAAGGGGACCGTGTCGCGGCGTTTATGCCAAACCTTCCCGAAACCATTATCGCGTTTCTGGCAACGGCGTCTATCGGGGCAGTGTGGTCGTCCGCGTCGCCGGATTTCGGCGTACAGGGTTTGATCGACCGGTTCGGTCAGATCGAACCGAAAGTCTTTATTACGGTGGACGGATATTTCTACAACGGCAAAACGCTCGACTGCCTGCAAAAGGCGGCGGAGGTTGTACCTCACCTTAAAGGCCTGGAGCGTACGGTCGTTGTACCGTTCGTGTCCGATGCCCCCGACCTTTCTCTGCTTCCCGATGCTGTGACATCGGATAGTTTTGGGGCGGGTACGGCGCTGACGTTCGAACGCGTGCCGTTCAATCATCCGCTGGCGATCCTGTTCTCATCCGGTACAACGGGTATTCCGAAATGTATCGTGCACGGGCACGGCGGGACGTTGATCCAGCATCTGAAAGAACACCAGCTTCAAACCAATATAAAATCTGGTGACAGGATATTTTATTTCACCACATGTGGCTGGATGATGTGGAACTGGCTTGTGTCCGGTATCGGCAGCGGCGCGACATTGATGCTATATGACGGCTCGCCGTTTTATCCGGATGGCAATGTCCTCTGGAGCTTTGCTGCCAAGCATAAGGCCAAGCTGTTCGGCACATCGGCCAAATATATTGATGCATTGAAGGCGAATAATTTAAATCCGGGACGGGATCATGATCTATCGTCCTTGGAAGTTATTACATCGACGGGATCGCCGCTCGTCCATGAAAGTTTCGACTATGTGTATGATGCCATTAAAAAGGATGTGCACTTGGCCTCAATCTCCGGCGGTACGGACATCGTATCCTGCTTTGTGCTTGGTAATCCGGTCAGCCCTGTCTGGCGCGGAGAGATACAAGGCGCGGGTCTGGGGATGGCGGTCAACGCATTCGATGATGATGGCAAACCGATTGCGGCTGGTGCGGGATCGGGCGAATTGGTCTGTACGAAGCCTTTTCCTTGTATGCCCGTGATGTTCTGGAACGACGAGGACGGTGCGAAGTACAGGGCGGCCTATTTCGAACGGTTCGATAATGTCTGGTGCCACGGCGACTGGATCGAGCGTACGCCCCATGGCGGTTTCATTATTCATGGACGGTCGGATGCCACCCTCAACCCGGGCGGTGTACGTATCGGTACGGCGGAGATATACCGTCAGGTCGAACAGGTTCAGGAAGTTCTGGAGAGCATTGCCGTCGGTCAGGACTGGGAAGGGGATGTCCGCATCATCCTGTTCGTCCGGATGAAAGAGGGACACCAGCTGGACGATGTGATCCGTGAGAAAATCAAAAAGCAGATCCGTTCCGGCGCCTCGCCGCGCCACGTGCCGGCGAAGATCATTCAAGTTGTTGATATTCCCCGGACAAAATCAGGAAAAATGACGGAATTGGCGGTACGCGATGTCATTCATGGACGTAAGGTCAAGAATGTAGAGGCACTGGCAAACCCAGAAGCGCTTGATCTCTATAAGAACTTGCAGGATTTGCAGAATTAAATTGACATAATTCTATATTTTTTTATATTCGCGGTCTATGGAAAGCGAAATCAAGGAAATAAGCCAGAATCTGGAAGATGTCTGCGCGTTCTTGCGGGATGTGCATGACGACCTTGTTTTCGTGTCTTCCCCGAATTTCGATCCGCTGTGACCTATCAGCTGGATGATGTCACGGGATATGAGAGCCCGGAAGATGTGGTTGAAATCCATCATACCCTTGAAGACAACCGCGCCCATGTTGATATCGAGCTTATCCAGAACAGCCTGTCGACCCTGCAGGCGGCGGTGGCCCTGATCGAGGCGCAGGTCGTGCTTCAGAAAAAAGTCGATGCGGCCCTTGCTAAAGAAATAGCCGTCTGTGTCACCTCCGATGAACATGCGTTCCACGGCCTTTTTCATGAGGCCACGACGCCGGCTTCCAAAAACCACAAGGCGACGGAGATCAGTGTCGACCCGGCATCCATTTCAAAAACCCTGTCGGATGTGACGGATGATTATGTGCGTATTTCCCATGGCAATCTGTCCGGCAAGCTGGAAAATATGGACGCCCCGCAACTAACTGAAAAGATTTTCGATCTGCGATGCCATTTCGCCGAGCTTTCGGTCGAAAAGGCGCAGCTGCAGCTTGCAGGCGTTCATACGGATGCCAACTACATCAAGTATATGAAGCGTTTTGTCGATGAAGGCATCGTTGAGGACAAAGGGCAGATCGAAACAAATATTCGTGATGCGTTCCGCAACAGCGCCGACATATTGCCGCATACCTATACCGGTCTTGAGACAATCAAACGCTTTATGGGCGGCGTTTACGAGATGGGCGATGACAATTACGGAACCGCCGAATTCAAGGTCGAACGCTATCATCCTGTCAGTATTCGTACCATCCGTTTCTTTTAGCCCTTGATTCCGCCCGCGTTCCTGTGGCTTAATTCCCCTATGAACCTTGCAACCGCGCACATCGCCGCTCGCCCTGCTGCTTTCGCAGCCGCTTGCGCCTGCGCGGTTTTTGCCGCCTCTGCAGCAGCAGCGGCCGCCGCCGCGAACGCCGCG
>QFNK01000053.1 GCA_003240795.1 Micavibrio aeruginosavorus
CAGATCGGCCGCGGCCACCAGGGCGATGAAGCTGTCTTCCTGAACGGTGAGCATTTGAAACTCATCTCCGTTGCGATTGACGGAAAAACCATCGACGCGATACCTGATGAAAAAGGGCTTACGCTTCCCGCGCAGAACGATGATTTCACTCTGGAAGTCGTGACCGAAATCGAGCCAGAGAAAAACACGCGTCTTGAGGGGCTTTATCAGTCCGGCGGCACCTATTGCACGCAATGTGAGGCGGAGGGATTCCGCACCATCACATATTATCCGGACCGTCCCGACGTCATGGCGACGTTTACGGTGCGCGTCGAGGCGGATGAGAAATCCTGCCCTGTCCTTCTCTCCAACGGAAACCTCATTGAAAAAGGCACGCTCGGCAACGGGCGTCATTTCACGGTGTGGGAAGACCCGACGCCAAAGCCGTGCTATTTGTTTGCCCTCGTGGCTGGTGATCTCGTGCATATCCACGACACGTTCAAAACGCGTTCTGGCAACGATGTTGATCTGTATATCTATGTCCGGAAGGGCGATGAAGAGCAGTGCGGCCATGCGATGCAGTCTCTGATCAAATCCATGAAATGGGACGAGGACGTGTATGGCCGGGAGTATCAATATAATATCTTTAACATCGTCGCTGTTTCCGATTTTAATATGGGCGCGATGGAGAACACATCGCTTAACATCTTCAACACCGCGCTTGTGCTTGCCCATCCGGAAACGGCGACCGATGCCGACTTTCTTCGCGTCGAGAGCGTGATTGCGCATGAATATTTTCACAACTGGACCGGCAACCGCGTTACGTGCCGCGACTGGTTCCAGCTGTCGCTTAAAGAAGGCCTGACCGTTTTCCGCGATCAGGAATTTACCGCCGACCTTAATTCCCGCGACGTCGCGCGTATTGACGATGTACAGCATCTTCGCAAGATGCAGTTTCCGGAGGATGCAGGCCCCCTATCCCATCCGATCCGGCCGGACAATTATATCGAGATCAACAATTTCTATACGATGACCGTGTATGAAAAGGGTGCGGAAGTCATCCGCATGTTCCATACGCTACTCGGCGCGCAAAATTACCGCAAGGCGACCGACCTGTATTTCGACCGTTTCGACGGGCAAGCCGTGACCACCGAAGACTGGGCGAAATGCATGGAAGATGCGTCTGGCCTTGATCTTACGCAGTTCAAGCTCTGGTACAATCAGGCCGGCACGCCGCAGGTCGAGGCGCGCGGCGAATATAATGAAACGGCGAAGACGTACACGCTGACGTTAAAGCAGACCGTACCGGCAACGCCGGGGCAGGCTGATAAAAAGCCGATGCATATTCCCGTTTCCGTCGGCCTCATCAGTCCGAACGGCGACGATATGATAGAGACGCAGGTGCTCCATCTGACAAAACCGGAGCAATCTTTCACGTTCGAGAATATCGGCGCACGCCCCGTACCGTCGATCCTGCGGAATTTCTCCGCGCCCGTGAAATTGACTACGGACCTCGGCGATGAAGATCTTCGCTTCCTGATGGTACATGACTCTGACGGTTTCAACCGCTGGGAGGCCGGGCAGACCTATGCCCTTCGTGTTGTCAACAATCTGATCGATAACGGCGTTATCGATGAAGCCTATTTTGAATCGTTCGAAAGCCTTTTGAATCAGGCCGTGCAAGGCAAGGGTGACAAGGCCCTTCTCGCCCGCGCACTTTCATTGCCGGAAATCCAGATTATTGCCCAGACGCGCAGCGTTGTCGATCCGGATGCCATTTTCTCTGCGCGGGAGAAAATTAAGCGCGAATGCGCCAAGCGTTTCTCGGACAAGCTGAAATCGCTTTACGAATCGAACCTTGAGAGCGGCGCTTATTCCATTGCGCCGGAAGCGATGGCGAAGCGCTCGCTTAAAAACACCGTTCTGGGTTATCTGGATGATCCGGCCCTTGCCGCGGAACAATATCAAAATGCCACCAACATGACGGACCGCGTCGCCGCGCTTGGCGTTCTGACGGATCATGAGGGAGAATATAAAACGGCCGCATTTGCGGATTTCTATGAGCGTTTCAAAAACTATCAACTGGTTGTCGACAAATGGTTCTCCCTGCAGGCGATCGGCGTGAACGACAACACGGTCGCAAACATCAAAACGCTGGCGCAGCATAAGGACTTTACGCTGAAAAACCCCAACCGTGTCCGCTCCCTATACGCGGCGTTTGCCATGAACAATCCCGTCAGCTTCCATCGCGCCGACGGATCGGGCTATGTATTGCTGAAAGATGCGGTTGTCGCGCTGAACGGTATCAATCCGCAGATTGCGGCGCGTATGCTTACGCCGCTTCGCGAATGGAAACGTTACACGCCGGACCGTCAGGAGAAGATGAGGTCCGCGCTTCAGGAAATCGCCAACATTGAAAAGCTATCACCGGATGTCTTTGAAATCGTCAGCAAAAGCCTTAATGCCTGATATAGCGGCGTTCGACGCGGCATTCGGTATTCCTGTTTGCGGAATTGATGAGGTCGGCCGTGGTCCTCTTGCGGGACCAGTTGTGACCGCATGCGCGTTTATTCCCGCTGATAAAATTGGGCATCCCGTATGGGCGCAGGTTACAGACAGCAAGAAGTTGTCTGCAGTTAAGCGCGATTACCTATTTGAAATCATCAAGGATCAATGTGTTTACGCCGTTGCAGAAGCGTCGGCGGAGGAAATCGATACATTGAACATCCATCATGCGACGCTTCTTGCCATGAAGCGGGCTTATGAAGGTGTGCATGGCCGGATAAATATTACACTTGCGCTGATCGACGGGAAATTCGCGCCGGCCCTGCCCTGCAAAACTCAGACGGTTGTAAAAGGGGATAGCCAATCGCTTTCCATCGCCGCCGCGTCCATTATTGCCAAGGTTACGCGGGATAGAATGATGATGACGCTTCACACCCAATTTCCGCATTATGGGTGGGATACCAATGCCGGATACGGAACGGCAACGCATATGAATGGGATTGCGCAGCACGGTATAACACTGCATCACCGCAAATCCTTTGCGCCCTGCAAGGCCGCCTGAAACTCTAAGCTTCTGAAGCGACTCTATTTTCTTAGAATGTTCCCACAACGTTCTGACTCTGCATAATTTTTTCTATTTTTATGTTGACCCCGAGTCGCAAATGAATCATGATTCGTTCCAGTTTAGTCCACATTTCCGGGGGAATTATGAGCCGTAAGTCACCTTTCAACACGATCCTTAAAGGCGATTGCGTCGAGAATCTGAAATCCCTGCCCAAAGGTTCCGTTGATATGATTTTTGCGGACCCGCCATACAATCTTCAGCTGGGCGGCGAACTTCTGCGTCCGAACAATTCCAAGGTCGATGCCTGTGACGATGAATGGGACAAATTCGATTCCCTGAAAGTCTATGACGACTTCACGCGCCAGTGGTTATCCGCCGCGCGTGATGCCTTGCATGACGATGGCACAATCTGGGTGATCGGCTCCTACCACAATATTTTCCGTCTTGGTTACATTCTGCAGGATCTCGGCTACTGGATTTTAAACGACATTATCTGGCGTAAGTCGAACCCGATGCCGAACTTTAAAGGCAAGCGTTTTACCAACGCGCACGAAACGATGATCTGGGCGGCGAAGTCGAAAGATTCCAAATACCGCTTCAATTATGATTCCATGAAGGCAATGAACGAAGACCTTCAGATGCGCTCCGACTGGTTCATCCCGCTCTGTACGGGCGGTGAGCGCCTGAAGAACGATGAGGGTGACAAGCTTCACCCGACACAAAAACCGGAAGCCCTTCTTCAGCGGGTCATTCTGTCCTCCACCAAGCCGGGGGATGTCGTCCTCGATCCTTTCTTCGGAACGGGCACGACGGGCGCGGTTGCCAAAAAACTTGGCCGCCAGTGGATCGGAATGGAACGCGAAGCCGAATATATCAAATACGCGCAAAGACGTATTGACGCCGTAGAGGTATGCAGCGAGGACACCCTCACGCTTGCCAACAAGCGTGAGGAAATGCGGATACCTTTCGGCTGGCTTCTTGAACACGGCTATCTTGAGCCCGGGGCGGAATTGACCGACCACAAAGGCCGCCAGAAAGCCCGTGTTCACGCGGACGGCAATGTCATCACCGGCAACCACCGCGGATCAATTCACAAGGTAGGCGCCCTCCTCCAGAACGCGCCTTCCTGTAACGGCTGGACATACTGGCACATCAAGAAGGGCCAGAAAATGGTTCCGATCGACGCGCTGCGTCAGGAGCTTCGTGCGCAGATCGAAGGCGGCGCGCAGGCCGCGCACGGCACGATCCAGTAAGTTATTTTCATGAGCGCCCATTCCACTTACCGCATCTTCATACGCGACATGACCGTAGATATGGGGATCGGCGTTCTGGACGAGGAAAAAACAAGGACGCAAAGAGTGCGCATCAATGTCGATGCGGAAATAGAAAGCCGTGCGCCCTCTTCCCGTGACGAGATAGATGATACGGTTTCCTATGACCTTATCGTGCAGATCGTTTTAAGGCATACAAGCGACGGGCATAGCAACCTGGCGGAGACGCTCGCCGAACGCATCGCGGATGATTGCCTTGCCTATCAGGGCATAAAGAACATCACTGTTCGGGTAGAAAAACCCGACATTTATCCATACGCCGTCGCGGGCGTCGAGATATTCAAAAGCAAATAGGGATCAGCGGCTGACGGCCGATACGGGCGTAACGGTGCCTGTAAAGGATGGCGACGGAACGGACATTTGCGGTGCGCGCGCCGTTTTGTCGCTATTCAAATCGACGCTGACCATCAGGCGTTTTTGCGATGCGTCCTCGAATATTTCATAGCCGTCGATTTTGCCGTACATGATGGACATGATCTGGTTGTTATCACCGCGCAGGTTTCCGTTATATTGCGAGAATGTGACGCGAAGGCGGATATAGGCGTCGCGCTCATAGCTGCGGTTGCGAACGGCCTCGTCCAGCGCATTGAATTCGGCTTTTTTGCGCAGGATGTAGGCCTGGGCGACATGCTCATCAAGCTTGATGAAATTCATTGTGAACGCCTCGGGAAGCAGGATGATCACGCTCTTCGGATAATCCTGCACTGGAGACTCATCAAAGCAGACGCTTTTGTTCCTGTCGATGCTGCTCACTTCGATACGCTTGGCATCCGTGAAGCCTGTTCTGTTGACCAGCGGGAAGCCGCCGAGCGCGGGATCATAACGGCCAAGATTGATCTGGATCACGAACTGATAATTGAGCGGATAGGACTCACGGATCTTTGTAATGTGGCCTTTCATCACGTTGACGATCTCTTTCCATTCCAGATCGTCGTTCAGGTATTCGGTGTAGATCTTGCAGTCGTTAATTTTGATAAAGTTGCTGACTGCCACGTTATCGTCGAGGTCGAAGGCTCCCAGGCGCCAGTAAAGCTTGGATAAATTTTCGAGTGTGGCGGATTGGTATTTGCCCGAGTAATTGTCACGCAGGATTGTTACTTCGCTGTCATCTTTTGGAGGCATCGAATACGGCGTCTGCTGTTCGGCCTGCGGCTGTGCGGCGACGGTGGATTGAGGATAGCTGGTGTCCTGCGCCTGCGCCATTTGCGTCATGCAAAATAAGGCGGCGGCAAGGGCAAGGAAAAATACAAAAGAAAGGCGGAGAGAAGAATCCGTGGTCATGGAAATAGTATATAAGCGATTGGACATTGGCACAAACTTCCTGTTACCAGCCTTTTAGGTAAATTGTTTTAACGCCTTCTTAAATACGGTGGGTATTCCGATGGAGGCTGCATCATGCCCCTCCACCCAGAAATAATCACCGCCTGCCGGCGCTTTATCACCTTTATACTGAAGGGTAGCGCCTTTTAGTTCCAGGTCAAAGTGCGTAAAGCTGTGACGCACGAGGACGCGGGAACCATCGGCTTCCAAAGTAAACGGCAGATGTGTCAAATCTATGTCCTTTTCGACCCAATTCGATGTCGGGAGGCCTATGGTGCCGGCCAGCATCCCTTTTTCGCCCCTCTTCTCGAAAAGCACACGGCCCTTTGCATCCGTAACCCAGTAAATATAGCCGTGTTTCTGCGGTTTTAGTGGCTTTTCCTTGCGGCGCGGCAATGTGGCCGCTATCCCCAGCTCTCTGCCCTTGCAATGGCCGCTGACGGGGCAGATCATGCATTTCGGCGAGGACGGGGTGCAGACCGTAGCCCCCAGATCCATCAGGGCCTGCGCATAGTCACCCGGGCGGGACGTCTCCCCTTCGGCCATCAAGGCGGCCAGTCGCTTGAGTTCCGGCTTTGAATCGGGCACCGGCTCCGTTACCGCGAAAACACGGGCCATGACGCGCTCGACATTACCGTCCACGACATTGGCAGGTTTATTAAATGCGATAGAGGCTATGGCCGCCGCGGTGTAATCCCCAACGCCGGGCAATTCTTTCAGGCCTTCAACCGTATCAGGAAATTTTCCGCCCAGATGTTCTGCGACATATTTGGCGCATTTATGGAGGTTTCTGGCGCGGGCGTAATAGCCTAGCCCTGCCCAGTTCTGCATAACGTCTTCGGCATCCGCCGCCGCCAGATCCCCGACACGCGGCCATTTTTGCAGGAATTTCAGGAAATACGGAATGACGGCAGGAACAGTCGTCTGCTGGAGCATGATTTCCGAAAGCCAGACATGGTAAGGGTCGGCGGTGACCCCCGGCAGTGCGCGCCACGGCAGGACGCGGCGGTGGCGGTCGTACCATGCCAGCAGCTCCCCTCGGAATTCCTCGACTTTTAATGCGTGTGCCTTCATGATGTGCGGCAAATGAAACCCGTTTCCCGTTCAGTCCCTACGCTTCTCGCCAAAGCGTTCCAGCGCAAATATATAGCTCTGGGGCGAATTGTCACGCATTGGACGGAAGTTGTCGGCCCCGATTTTGCCGAACGGGCCCAGCCGGCGAAAATCCATTACAGCAAAGCTAAAACGCCCAAGGAAAAATCCACGGCCACGCTTGATATCGCCGCCTCCTCCGCCGACTGCGCGGTTTTGGTGTATCAAAAAGATGTTATATTACAGCGCATTAACCATCTGTTCGGTGATGGGTGGGTAACGGACATCAAATTCATCCATGTCGAGCCAAAACGGCCTTCCAAGCCGCCGAAAAGAATAAAACCCTTGACCTCGGATGAAAAAAATCATCTATCGCAAATACTTGAAACTGTGGACGATCCAGATATAAAAGAGCGTCTCGCCCGTTTGGGTCAGTCCATCCTACAGGAATCGAAAAAATGAAAGTTGCAGCTATCACATTAAGAAAAGGTCACGTGCTGGACCGCGACGGCGACGGCCGTCTTTGGGTTGTCACGGGTTACGAAATCATGCAGCCGGGCAAAGGCGCATCCGTTATCCAGGTCGAGATGCGCGATGTGCGCTCCGGCAACAAGGATAACATCCGCTACCGCACGCAGGAAACGGTCGAGCGCGTCCGTCTGGAGCAGGCCGAATTCACATATCTCTACAACGACGGCGACCAGACCTACACCTTCATGGACAAAGAAACGTTCGAGCAGGTCGAAGTGAAGAAAGATGTCATCGGCGATCAGGCCAAATGGCTTCAGGACGGCATGGAAGTGACGATCGAATCCTTCGAAACCGAAGCGCTCAGCGTTGAACTGCCGGACAACGTCATCGTGACGGTCGAAGAAGCAGAGCCTGTCGTCAAAGGCCAGACGGCGTCCTCCTCCTACAAGCCTGCCATCGTTACGGGCGGCGTGAAGGTTCTTGTTCCTCCGTTCATCGATGTCGGCACACGCATCGTTGTTAAAACCGAAGACGGTTCCTACTCCGAACGCGCGAAAGACTAATTACCATGCCTGTACAGTCCCCCATCATGACCGTGATGATCCGTGCCGCCGAAAAGGCAGGACGGTCTCTCCTGCGCGATTTCAACGAGATTGAAAACCTGCAGGTTTCCCGCAAGGGTCCGGGGGACTTCGTTACGGCGGCGGATAAGCGTTCTGAAAAGATCATCTTCGAAGAACTGCAGAAAGCCCGTCCTGACTATTCCTTCATGATGGAGGAATCAGGCGAGGTGAAAGGCAATGATCCGGACCATGTCTGGATCATCGACCCTCTCGACGGCACACATAACTTCATGCACGGCGTCCCGCACTGGTCGATCTCCATCGCGCTGGAACAAAAGGGGCAGATCGTTTCCGGTCTTATCTATGACTGTGCCAAGGATGAAATGTTCACGGCGGAAAAAGGCGGCGGCGCTTGGCTCCGCAACCGCCGTCTGCGTGCTTCCGGCCGCAATGTGCTTGAGCAGTGCATGATCAATTATGGTCAGCCGGTGAATAACAGCGAAGCGCGCGACCTGTTCTACAAGGAACTGCGCGTCGTTCAGGGGCATGCCATGGTGCGCCGTTTCGCCTCAGCAGCGCTTGATCTCGCATATGTTGCCGCAGGCCGCATCGACGGTTACTGGGAACGCGGCATTAAGCCGTGGGACGTTGCCGCAGGTGTGATCCTTGTCAAGGAAGCCGGCGGTGCCGTTTCCAGCATCGAAAATGATGACAATCCTGTGTATAGTGGTAATCTCGTTTCCGGTAACCAGCAGGTGCATAGTGACATCAGGAAACTTCTCAAAACTGTATAATTTTTCGTCCTCGCTTCTTACGCTGGCGGTTGCCGGTGCGGCGCTTGTCATGCCTTGCGCCGTGTTTGCGCAGAGCGAAGGTTATACGCCTCCTCCCATGTTCGGCGATATGACGCCGCCGATGGTGCGCCCTGAAACCGCGACGGGGAATCTTGTCGAGCCCAAACGCTCGGAACGGATGGAGATAGCACCATCGCAGGCCGCGCGTCCGCCTGTGGTCGTGCCGCGTACATCGGCAGGGAACGCAAATGCCGCTCCTGCACCTGTCGTCACACCGGAGAGCCAGCCGCCTGCCTTGCCTGCACCAGCCGTAGAATCAATGCCCACGATGGCGGCGCCGACGACCATGGCCCCTGCACCGAAAATGATGCAGCCTATTATCGAAGAGACACAGCCGCGCAGAGCAAAGCCCGTTAAAGAAGCGAAACCTGCCGCCGTTTCCGCGCCAAAAGAAGAAGAGCGCACGGCCGCGCCGACACCCCGCCGCAAACCAGACGCCGCTCCGAAAAAGGAAAAGGCCGAAGCCGCGAAAGCAGTATCAGCCCC
>QFNK01000054.1 GCA_003240795.1 Micavibrio aeruginosavorus
GCAGCATAGATGTGGTGGATGATTTCCGCAGCGCGGATGTCAAGGCGGGGGGCGAAGGCGCGCCGCTTGCGCCCGTTTATCACGCGGCGCGTATACGCTCCGCCGGAATGAAGCTGCCTGTCGTCGTCCTCAATATCGGGGGCGTGGCGAACGTTACATGGATCGGCGAGGGGGCGGACGATATCATCGCTTTCGATACGGGGCCCGGCAACGCGCTGATGGATGACTGGGTTAAGACGCGCACGGGCGCGCTGTATGACAAGGACGGCGCAATGGCGGCGGCAGGAACGCCGGTGCAGGCGCTTCTCGATCAATGGTACGGGCATGAATATTTTACGAGACGCCCGCCAAAATCCCTCGACCGCGACCAATGGGATATTGCGGCGCTGGGCCCGATGACGCAGGGCATGGATGCGATAAGCAACGAGGACGGGGCGGCGACGTTGCTCCGCTTTTCCGGCGACATGATCGTGCGCGCGGCGGAGCATATGCCGGTGCATCCGAACACGTGGTATGCATGCGGCGGCGGGCGGCACAACGCGGCGTTGATGGGGTATCTAAACGAACGCCTTGGCGGCGCGGTGTTGTCGGTGGACGATCTGGGGTGGAACGGGGACGCGACGGAGGCGGAGTGTTTTGCCTATCTTGCGGTGCGCAATATCCTTGGCCTGCCGTTGAGCTTTCCTGGGACGACAGGTGTAAAGCAGCCGCAGGGCGGCGGGGTTTTTCATTCCAAGGCCTGAAATTCCTTGCATTTTCAGGGCGGGGATGGCTTTCATACGGCCATGACGAAGATTGTTACGCCCAGTGCCGACAGCATTGCAGAAGCCGCCGCGATAGTGCGCGAGGGCGGATTGGTCGCGTTCCCGACGGAGACGGTGTACGGGCTGGGTGCAAATGCGCTGGACGGGCGGGCGGTCGCTGGGATTTTCGCGGCGAAGAACAGGCCCGCGATCAACCCCGTTATCATTCATGTGGCGAAGCGCGAAGACGCCGAAAAATTCGTGGCCGTCGATGCGCGGGCGCGGGGGATTATGCAGGCATTCTGGCCGGGGCCGTTGACGCTGATTTTACCAAAGCGCGAGTATGGCGGTGTTTCCGATCTGGTCAGTGCGGGGTTGCCGACGGTGGCGATCCGCATGCCGAACCACCCAGTGGCGCTGGCCCTGATCGAAGCGGCGGGCGTGCCGATTGCGGCCCCATCCGCGAATGCGAGCGGGGAGCCAAGCGCCACGACGCCGCGCCATGTTCAGGAATCGCTAGGAGGCCGCGTGCCGATGATTATCGCGGACGGCGCTTGCAGTGTCGGCCTTGAATCAACGGTCCTGGATCTGAGCGGCGAGGTTCCGGTGATTGCGCGTCCTGGCGCGGTGACGGCAGAAGACCTTGCTGATTATCTGGGCGATGTCGCGTACGACCTTCACAACAAGGAAAAACCGGTTTCGCCCGGCCAACTGTTGAAACATTATGCGCCGAGTATTCCTGTGCGGCTCGGCGCGGTTGATGTCGAGCGCGAGGAAGGCTTGCTGGCGTTCGGATCCACGAAATTCATGGGCATCAAGGGCGGCGGTTTCGCCAAGGAATTGGGCGATGACAAGTTCCGGAATTTGAGCGAGAACGGCGATCTGCACGAGGCGGCGGCGAATTTGTTCATCATGCTGCGTGAGCTTGATAATCCAGAGAATAAGCGCATTGCGGTCATGAATATTCCCGATGTCGGTCTTGGCATCGCCATCAATGACCGTCTGCGCCGCGCGGCGCAGGGGCGCTGATTACGGGCGCGGTGTCTCGCAGCCGCGCCGCGGGAGCCTGACCGGAAGGTGGTCTTTCAAAACGCCGTAATGCTGCGCCAATACTTTGCACGCAACATCGCGCGTCAAGTTTCCGACCTTGTCCGAATTTCTGTCCGCCGCCTTTAGAAGGCTGGTCCCCACGAAAAAGGTTTCCGCCATCTTTGCCTGTTGCTCATGCGAGTAGGCGAGGTAATCCCGGCCATCAAATTCGTAATTATACTGCGAGCTGTAGTTAAAGGGTGATTGCAGCCAGAGGGCCGCAGTCTCTGCCACCATTTGGCGGCCTTGCTGGTGCTGCCAGACGTGGGTCATTTCATGTATATATGTTTTTTGAAGACGAAGCGGGGCGGAGGCATAATCATCCGACCATAGAACGGGGTTGTGAATGTAGATCTTGCCGTCCGGCGCGGTTGCCGGCGCGCCGAGTCGGCTGATGGAATAAGGGTGCAGGAATATACGGACATCTTTGTAATTTATGCTGTCCTGAAAGATGGTTTTCGCCATCTTTATCTCACCCGCTGTCAGTTTGCGGCAAACGATCTGTTCGTTTTTACAGGCCGTATCGGCCGGTGCGGGCAATATATCCTTGTCCAGTTGCGGCATGGTTGTGCAGGCGGTCTGGAACAATACGGCCAAGCTTGCAGCTATTTTCTTATACATATCAGAACTCTCCCCAATATTTACTAAAAGGGGTTCGATCTTTATGTCAAGAAAAATGGCGCGTTTTTAGTCGCGGTACGTCGTTCTGCCCGTTCCGCCGACGGGCGCGAACATCTCGCTGGTCAAGGCGACGGACGGTTTTGTCGAGTTCGTGACGGGGATCAGCTTTTTCAGGACCTTGTAAACGCCGGAACGCTGGGATGTGTCGGCCACGACGACGCAGTAATAATGGCCGCCGGTGGATTTGTTCTTACGCATGTAGGTGAGCTTGTCGCCGTTCGATTCCAGATAGTTTTTGATCTGCGTGTCGGTTTTGGCATCGAAGCCTTTGCCGATCGGTTCAAAATCGACCGTCATTGTGCAGAATATCTTGTTGTCGAATTCATGCGGGTCGCGAAGGGGCACACCGGAGACGGGGTTGTTTCTGTATTTGTTCAGGTCGGGCGGCGTGTGCGCGGGTGTTGTCGGGGCGGCGTCCGTGGAGGGTTGCTGTACAGGCGCAGGCGCGGCCGTGTCGTCCGCAGGCGGTGTGTAGGCCTCGGGCTGATAGTCGGTGGCGGGCGGCGGCGTGGCCGGGAGCGCGGCATCCTGCCCCGGAAGGCGCGTGTCGGTCGCGCCGAGCGCCATCGGGTCGGTTTCGCTGTTCAGCGTGTAAGGCGCGGGGCCGAGCGGTTCGCTCTCAATCGGTTGCGCCTGCGCGGTCTGAATTGCGCAGAGCAGGGAGATAGAGGCAAAGAGGATGAAACGTGTTTTCATGCGCCCGATTATATCGTAGCCGTGTCAATCACGAAACGGTATTTCACATCGCTTTTCACGAGGCGTTCGTAGGCCTCGTTGATCTGTTCGGCCTTGATGACCTCAACCTCGGACACGATGCCGTGCTTGGCGCAGAAATCCAGCATTTCCTGTGTTTCCTTAATGCCGCCGATGAGGGAGCCGGAGAAATTCACGCGCTTCATCACCAGCGGGAAGAGGGAAATGGCGATGGGCTCGCTCGGCAGGCCGACCTGCGTCAGCGTTCCGTCGCGGCGAAGGAGATTGAGATAGGCGGTGATGTCATGCTGTGCCGAAACGGTATCGAGGATAAAATCGAAACTGTTCGCCGCTTTTTTCATCTGGGAGGGGTCGGTCGACAGGATCACGTGGTGTGCGCCAAGTTTCTTCGCGTCCTCGACCTTGGATTTGGATGTCGTAAATACGGTGACATCCGCCCCCATGGCGACGGCGATCTTCACGCCCATATGGCCGAGGCCGCCGAGACCGACGACGCCAACTTTCTTGCCAGGGCCGGCTTTCCAGCGTTTGAGCGGAGAATAGGTGGTGATGCCCGCGCAGAGCAGCGGCGCAGCGGCGGCGAGGTCCAGTTTTTCGTCAACTTTCAGGACGAACGCCTCATCCACCACGATATGCTGGGAGTAGCCGCCCTGTGCCAGTGTCTTGCCGTCGCGTTCCTTGCTGTTATAGGTGGCGGTCATGCCTTCGAGGCAGAATTGTTCTTCGCCGTCCTTGCAGTTTTCACAGGTGCGGCAGGAATCGACCATGCATCCGACGCCGACCGTATCGCCGACCTTGAATTTCTTGACGTTCGCGCCGACGGCAGTGACGTGGCCCACGATTTCATGGCCCGGCACCATCGGGTAGAGGGAGCCGCCCCATTCGTCGCGCACCTGGTGCACGTCGGAATGGCAGATCCCGCAGAATTTGATGTCGATTGCGACGTCGTCGGGCCCCGGTTCGCGGCGGTCAAAGGTGAAGGGCGCGAGCGGGGAGGTCTTCGTCTGGGCGGCGTATGATTTCGTGGCGGTCATGGGAAAATCCTTTAAAGAAATTTCAGATGACTAAAATGTAATCCTCGCGAGGGAAAGGTCAATCGGGAAGAAATGTTCTACGCGCATAAAGAGCGGCAGCACATACAATGACGGCGTTACACTCATTTTTGTCCACTGTGGCGTATTTTGCATCGTCATATTGTTTATCATCAAGTATTTCTACTTCAACAGACAACATTCCGTTCGTGCCAAGCTCATTTTTTGCAGCGTTGGCGAAGTCTTTGAATAATCTTTGAGTAACATTGCTCAGAGTGACAGGATCGCTGCTGGATACGAAATTAATTTCGCGGTCTTTTGCGGCTTCGAATATGCGTTCCAGCATTGCGAGGGAAAGGGGCTCTTTTTTCGGCATGTCTGTTACCATTGAGTGGGTTTAAAGTGCCGTTAAAATAGAAATGATTTATTATTATGTCAATATAAATGTATTTCCTGATTTACGCGTTAAAGGCGGAAAGCATCATCAGTTGCGCAGGTGACAAGGACAGGTTTCCATAGAGGGAAGAGGGGAAAATCTGCCATTCGCCGGAAATCTGGCCTGAATTCGCGGTGCGGTTTTCGCCGCCGGATTTAAAGCCTGTCTTGCCGACATTCATCAGAGAGGACAGGCGGGCGAGGGCGTCGTCCTGGTCGATACGCATCGCGGCCTGCTGGCGCAGGACGGAGTTCTGTGCCGGGCGTGCCTCAGCGGAGCGGGCGTAGGATTTTCGGGCGAAATTCTGGGGGGCGTCGTTGGAGGCGACCATGGAGGTATTGTTGCCGATTACGCCGTCGAATTTTTTATCAAAGGAGGCATAGACTTCGCGCATGGATTTCGGCGCGCCGGTTTTCTGGTCGTAAAATACATTGCGGTTGGCGCGGGCTTCGCGCGGGAAGAGGTCGGCGGCGGCCATGTTGGGGCTTTTCTTCATGGCGTTCAGGAAGCTGCTGGCGCCGTTCGCGCCGAGGAAATGGGCCATGCCCAGTTCGGCCGAGCCTATCTCTCCGCCGACATAGGTTTTCAAATGTTCATAATTGCCGCTCGCAAATTCCGCGGCCATGAGGGAGGAAATTTCCGGGTCTTTGCGCAAAGCCAGAATTTCATTGCGTGTTTTGGAATCGCTGACCTTGTTGTCGTTTCCGATCTTGTCGGCATATTTTTCCAGCCCGTATTTCGCGCCGTGTTCGCGCATCATCTGCATCCATGTGCTTTCGATGAACTGGAACAGGCCTGCGGCAGAGCTGCTTTTCGACTTTGCGTTCGGGTTGAAGGAGCTTTCGGCGGCGGCATTTTCCATCAGGTAGGTAAAATTGACCCCGGTCTTCTGTGCCGCGTTGCTGATGGCGTTATAAATGTCTTTCGGCACGGTAAATGCCTGTAAAGCCTGACTATTTATAGGGTGATGTGCCATTTTTTAGGGTCTCCGACGCTGTCCTGCATTGTTCTTATCCATGTTCCACGTTTCAAGAGCCGTGCCAGAGGAAAGCAGTTGTCACGCGTGGGCGATATCCTGTAGGTTTTTCGTGCAGTTTCAACGAGTTCAGCGGGAGCCAACATGATTGTCATCATCGATAGCGGCGGGGCAAATATCACCTCCGTCATTTCGGCCTTCGACCGTATGGACGTTAAGACCCATTTTACAAAAGATGAAGGGCAAATCCGGTCGGCGGAGCGGGTCGTCCTGCCCGGCGTGGGCGCGGCGGGGGACGCGATGGCGAAGCTGCGTGAATACGGGCTGGTCGATGTCATACGCTCGCTGACGCAGCCAGTAATCGGGATATGCCTTGGCATGCAGCTTTTATTCGAGCATTCGGCGGAGAACGATACCGAGACGCTGGGCGTTATTCCGGGCAAGGTGCAGGCGTTCGTGCCGGGCGAAGGGCGCACGGTGCCGCATATGGGGTGGAACGGGGTTTCGCCGAAGGGGGACCACCCGCTTGTCCACGGGATGGACGCGGAGACATATTTCTATTTCGTGCACGGATATTATGCGCCCGCGTCGGAGCACACGATCGGCGTGTGCAATTACGGTGATGATTTTACGGCGATGGCCGCGCACAGGAATTTCATGGGGTGCCAGTTCCACCCCGAGCGGTCGAGCGCGGCGGGGCAGCGCGTGCTTAAAAACTTCTTGCAGATAAAGGCTTAGGGGCATGCTGACGAAACGTATTATTCCATGTCTGGACGTAAAGGACGGCGTGGTCGTCAAGGGCGTGAAGTTCCGCAATCACCGCGTGATCGGCGATGTGATGGAGCTGGCGCAGCGATACCGCGATGAGGGCGCGGACGAGCTGGTCTTTTACGACATCACGGCGAGCAGCGATGCACGCGTGGTGGACAAGGACTGGATCAAACAGATCGCCCGCACGCTCGACATCCCGTTCACGGTTGCGGGCGGCATTCGCAGTGTGGAGCAGGCGCGCAGGATTTTGAATTACGGCGCGGACAAGATTTCGATCAATTCACCCGCGCTGGAGCGGCCGGAATTCATCACCGAACTGGCCGAAGCGTTCGGTACGCAATGCGTTGTCGTCGGCATCGACAGCAAGAAGGAGGAGGACGGGCATTTTGTCTACCTCTATACCGGAGACGAAACGAAAACGGTGAAGTCGAAGCGCCGCACGATGGAATGGGCGAAAGAGGCGCAGCGTCTGGGCGCCGGTGAAATCGTCCTCAACTGCATGGACACGGACGGCGTACGCAAGGGATATGATATCGCGCAGCTGAAAGAATTGCGGGATAGCGTCAACATTCCGATCATCGCGTCGGGCGGCGCGGGGGCGGTGGAGGATTTTGCTGCCGTGTTCAGGCACGCGCAGGTGGACGGCGCGCTGGCGGCATCAGTGTTCCATGACAGCGTGATCGCCATACCCGATTTAAAAAAACGCCTGATCGGCGAAGGTCTTCCGATCAGGCCGGTGCAATAAAAAACGGCGCCGCGGGGCGCCGTTTGATTATTTGGGTGGAAAGCGTTTGTTTACGCGGCTTTCGCGGAGGATTTGGCGCGTTCGACGCCTTCCATGATGATCTTGCGGGCTTCGGTCGCGTCGCCCCAGCGGATCATCTTGACCCATTTGTTCTTCTCCAGATCCTTGTAGTGCGTGAAGAAATGCTCGATCTGATCGCGCATGATCGGGCGGATGTCAGTGTGGTCCGTCACGTTGTCATGGTAGGGGTAGAGTTTCGCGGCCGGCACGGCAACGATTTTTTCGTCCATGCCTTTTTCATCTTCCATCACCAGCACGCCGACAGGGCGGGAGCGCATGACGGCGCCGGGCATCACAGGCGTCTGGCCGATCACGATGACATCCACAGGGTCGCCGTCTTCGGAGAGCGTGTCGGGAATGAATCCGTAATTGCCGGGGTAGTACATCGGCGTGTGCAGGAAGCGGTCAACGAACATCAGGCCCGTTTCCTTGTCCAGTTCGTATTTCACGGGAACGCCGCCCATCGGGTTTTCGATCAGGACGTTGACTTCTTCGGGAGCCTTGCTTCCAGCGGAGAGTTTTTCAAAAGACATTGTTTTCCTCTATTTTTGCGTTGCGGCAAGTTAGACTTTTTTATCGCGGTTTTCCAGTGTTTTCTGCACCGTTTTTTGCCGTAAAAGGCGCAAATTATTGTGATTTTTACCAAATCAGGGTTTAATGGGCGAAGGTGCCTGATCATCATGAACGGAGGGCTTATGCTCGATAAATGCCAGCAACATCTGGACAGCGTGCGGGAGAGCTATTTCCAGCATCTTTTCTTTGCGGTGTGTTTCGGCCTGAGGCTGGTCGGGGCGGGGTTTGCGGCCATCCTGCACGGATTGTTTCCGGCGGTGTTCCAGACGACGGGCAGCGCGGCGGTTTACCGCCTTGCCGATGAGTTAAAGGCAAGGCAGGCCCATACACATCATCATCACGATCACCCATGACATCAAGTATACGGATTGCGATTATCGGCGGCGGCGCGTCCGCCGCAATTCTGGCCGCGAATATTGCGAAGGGTGCGCGTGAAGGCGCGTCCCTGGCAATCGATGTCTATGAGCGAAGCGGTAATTTTCCGCGCGGGGTTGCATACGGGACGGAGTTTTCATCCCACTGCCTCAACGTCCGCGCAGCGAATATGAGCGCGTTCATGGACGATGCGGAACATTTCACGCGGTGGGCGGCGGAGCATAGCGGATATGCGCCGGAGGACTTCGTGCCGCGGATCGTGTTCGGAAAATATCTGGAGGCGATTGCCGAAGAGGCGCGGGAGAAAATATCCGTGCGCGTTATCTGCGCGGATGTGTGTGCGTGTGAGCGGACGGCGGAAGGTTTTTCCGTTGTCACGAAAGAGGGAAGAAAAACATATGACATCGCCGTGCAGGCGACGGGCAATGTGCGATTGATCCAGCCGCGATGTGCGGACGGCGTGACAGGATATGCGGCGGAGCCGTGGTTTGCATCTTCATACGAGGGCATTCCGCAGGATGGGCGCGTTGTTTTGATCGGCAGCGGCCTTAGCGCGGCGGACGCGGTCGGGTCATTGTCCGAACGCGGGTTTGACGGGGAAATCGTGATTGTGTCCCGCAACGGATGGATGCCGTGCGTGCATGCGGCGCCGGCGAAATATCCGCCCTTTATCGTGGAGGACGAGGTTGTCCTGCCGCCATCGAAATTGATGCGCCGTATCCGCGTCGAGGTACGCAAGGCGGCGGGCGAAGGTATTTCGTGGCATGCGGTGATTGATTCCCTGCGCGGAACGACGAACAAAACATGGCAGGCATGGGGAGCGCGGGAGCGTTCGGTTTTCCTGCGCCGCGCGTTCACGGCGTTTCCTGGAGGATAGCGGGTGCCTGCTGCTGCCTGGAAACAATTGGCAGCAAATCGTCTGCCGTCTGCGCCGCGGCGATT
>QFNK01000055.1 GCA_003240795.1 Micavibrio aeruginosavorus
CACCGCAAAACTATGCTGGAAGTATCCGAGGGATCCGTCGGCCTGACGATGGTCGCGCAGGCTGCTTCCCCCCGCCTCGATCGCGCGGGCAAGCACGCTCTTGATCGCGGCGGCCAGCGTCTCGCAGGCCGGGACCGTCAACGAAGCCGGCTTTTGCGGGTCTATTCCCGCTTCGTACAGCGCTTCGCAGGCATAAATGTTACCGACGCCCGCAACCACACGCTGGTCCAGCAAGGCTGTCTTGATAGATATCTTTTTGCCTTTCAGGCGGCTGTAGAGCACTTGCCCCGAAAAGCCATTCGAAAGGGGCTCCGGCCCCATTCCCGCGAAAGCGGGATGCGCGGACATGGCATCTTCGGATACGATAAAGACCATGCCGAAACGGCGCGGGTCGTTAAATGCGATCAGTTTCCCGCCCTGCATTTCCAGCAATAGATGGTCATGCTTGAGGGGCTGATAATTTTTTGCGTCTTCCATGACGGTCATGCGCCCCGACATGCCAAGGTGAATAACCAGCAGGTCGTCGGGCTCTCCGCTCTTTGCGGCTTTGAGATGGATGACAAGATATTTAGCGCGGCGCGTCAGCGCACGAACCTTCCGCCCCTTCAAGAATTCCGAAAGCCCGGCGGGAAAAGGAATACGCAAGCCTTCGCGGCGAACTACGGCCGAGGCAATCACATTTCCTGCCATGGCCGGTTCCAGTCCGCGGCGGACGGTTTCTACTTCGGGAAGTTCAGGCATATTCTTTCTAATTCAGTTTCAGCCAGACGATATAGTCCACATCCTCACCCATGGTAAGGGGCATTTTGTAAGGGACGAGCACGCGCTCCTCGCTTTGCGGCGGGTTCTGCCAGAGCATCCGCCCTTGCACAATCGCGGCCATCATCGGGAACGGCGCGCGGGTCAGAATTTCATACGGCACCGGCGCTCCGCCCCTCGCGCTTGGGTCCGCCCAGTCAAGCCTCGGCGTGAAAACCAAAAGGTCTTCCAGTTTTGTGTAAGTGCCAACGGAATAAATGCGCTTTGGCAGAGCGGGTTCGGCGAGGATGATTTGATAGGTTCCGGCCTGAAGCTGCAAGATCGCGGTAAAGCGCCCGATGCCCGCCTGCCATGTTCCAAGGATCGCCTGGTCGCTCAGGGATGGCTGGCGTTTGAAATATAGCTTGTCTTGTGAAACCGGGGCGCTCGGACGAGGCGGCGGCGCGGTGGTTGCCGGCTGTGTCGGCTTTGGCGGTTCCTCGATCGGCTTCAGATCCGCCTGAAGCTCCTGTGAGGTTTGAGCGTTGATCGTACGCCCGTCTTCCGGCCTGCCCCTGATCGCCAGGATCGCGACAGCCAGCACGGCAGCCACGCCGATCCCCAAAACGATATAGCCCAGCAAGCGGGATTCCTGTTTCGGCGGCGGGCGGCGGCGCGGCTGCTGCGAGGCTTGGCGGGGTCTGGGCGGTTGCTTTTGTTGCGGCTGGTCGGTCATACCCTATTATGCGCAAAACATTGGGAAATCAGCAAGAAGCCATTCTTTGTGCGGCCTTATAGAGGTTAACATCCATAATTATGATAAATATATTGAATTTTCCGGAATATTTCCATATAACTCTTCCATGCAAAACAGACGCAAATTCCTTCAAGGCCTTGCCGCCACCGCTTTCGGCTCCGCGCTCACTCCCGGTATGGCAGAGGCCGCACCGAAATCGGCACATCCGGATCTGGTCAAGAATGCAACAGCACTGCTTAAGAAAAGCGATGTGCTTATCTTTGCCGACTGCGATCATACGAATTTGGGTCTTCGTGCGCCTTTGAACGACAGGCCGACAATGAAAAAATTTCGCGCGGCCGATGTAACTGAACTTTATCTCGAGTTTCCAAAGCAATTTGATGAATGCGCACGGAATATGGCGCTTGGCAACATGCGCCGTAAAGATTTCGTTGGCACGGTTCTGTTTAAAATGAACGAAGCGATCAAAGAGATCGAAGGCAAAGCAGCAACCGATGAACGCCTCGAACAGATCGCAATACTGGCCGATTGCGTTGCCGAGAATGTAATCACAGCAAAAAATGCAGGCATCAACGTCTATTGTGTCGATCCTAATAACTGTACGGAGCAGATCAGACTGGTGAATGAGCTTGATAGAACAGGCGACAAGAGCGGTCTTCGCGACCGCGTCATGAAACATGATCCCGAAGTTGCCCAGTTCATCAAGAAAACAACACAGAAAAAAGCGCTCGTCATGTATGGCAATCTGCACAGCGTTTTGTCCATGCCCATTGAGGAAAAATCAGGATTACCTGGCAATATCGACGATGCGCTGCGGGCGCTTGGCAAGAAAACGTCTCTTATTCTGCTAACAGAAAATGTCGGCGATATGAAATCGTACTACGACAAGCTACGCGGCAACCCGCAATCCCTGCCCCTGCTTGATTTCGGCAAAGGGGTGGATGTGCCGGATTACGCCTATGATCCCATCGCGCGCAAAGGCACCTCCCTTACGCCAGGCACAATCGCGATGATGGCAAAACCGATGACGGCGCAATTGGGCCGCTAGATAATCCGGATTTTAAAAAAGCCGCTCTCAGGAGCGGCTTTTTCGATTTTCGGAGGAGAAAAACTTATCCGTTGGAGACGTTCTTCAGGTCGAAGTCCGCCGGAGCGCCCGCCTGATGTTCGAAGTCTTCGGCGACCAGTGTTCTGGAACGTGTCGGCACCTGATACGCGACGCGCGCATGTTCAGGACAGTAAGGAAGTCCCGGAACCGCATCGCATCCACAGAAATTGAATGTCTCTTCTTTCGGGTCACCGTTCGGCCAGCGGCACATGCGGTAATCCAGATCAACCATCTTTACGCCTTTGCCTTTGAACTCAGGCGTGCGCATGACCGGCTTGACAGGACGAGGCAACATAACCTCGCCCTTCGGCTTTTTGACGACGTTCTGCTGGATCGGGGACAGGCGGGAAGAAAGCTTCAGGCGGTGCGCCTTGCCGATGACCGCATTACGCGTAATGCCATCACCCAGTACCTTTGCGATTTCAGCAGCGGTTTTTCCTTCACCCCACAGCTGTTTCAAAAGGCTTACACGTTCGTCGGTCCAGCTCATCGTCCCACTTCTCTTCCACAAAGGCGGGGTGAAAACATCACCGCGCTCGTTACACTTGATTTCTTGAAGTAGGAAAACGATATCAAGGGTCAGAATCACGCGCCATGTTTTAAGCGAATCGCGATTCGTTTATCCACATTTATGTCGGAAGCAATTGCAAGAGTCTGATTTGACTCTTAAAATTTTTCGGATGAAGAGTCTTCGGCGTGATCGAGACCCCATACGGCATAGCGTTCAGGATCATCGCCCCAGTTTTCACGCACCTTTACGAAGAGTTTAAGGTGTGCGCGGTGGCCTAAAATCTCTTCCAGCTCTATACGTGCCTTTGTCCCTATCTCGCCGATCATGTCGCCGCCCTTGCCGAGGACAATCTTCTTCTGTCCTTCGCGCGCGACATATATGACCTGATCGATCTTGACGCTGCCGTCTTCAAAATCTTCCCATGTTTCGGTTTCGACCGTGATGTCGTACGGAATTTCATCATGGATGGCGCGGAAAAGTTTTTCGCGCGTGATCTCCGCGGCTAGAAGGCGCATCGGCATATCGCTCATCTGGTCTTCAGGATAATGGAACGGGCTTTCGGGCATTTGTTTTGCGACGTAGTTCACAAGATCTTTCACGCCGTCATTCTTCAACGCCGAAATCATGAACGTGGCCTCGAACTCCATCGCCTTGTTCATGGTCATCGTCAATTCCATCAGTTTTGCGCGCGCAAGCGAGTCAATCTTGTTCAGCACGAGGATATAGCGCTTTCCGGTCACAGCCTTGAGACGTTCGACAATTGTACGGACAGGGCGGCTGCATCCTTTATGAGCGTCGACGACGAAGATAACGAGGTCGGCATCCGATACGCCCTGCCATGCCGCAGAAACGATGGCTTTTTCGAGACGGTCGTTGCCCGGCTTGAAAAGGCCCGGCGTGTCCACGAAGATGACTTGCGTATTGTCATGGATCGTGATGCCCAATACACGGGTGCGTGTGGTCTGCACCTTGCTGGAAACGATCGAAACCTTTTCCCCGACGATTGCGTTGATGAGGGTCGATTTACCCGCGTTCGGCGCGCCGATAATGGTGGCGAAGCCGCAATGCGTTTTTACGTCAGTCATTTCTTTTCCTTTACAAGCTGCAGCATTTTTTCAGCAGCCGCCTTTTCCGCCACGCGGCGGGAGGCCCCTTCACAGACTATAGGATCAAATCCACGGACGCGGATTTCGACCGCGAATATCGGGGCATGGTCAGGGCCCGAGCGCCCGACGATCTCATATTCCGGCAATGGAAGCGCGCGCGCCTGAACCCATTCCTGCAATTCTGTTTTTGAATCCTGATGGCTTTCGGCGGGTTTCAGAATGTGCGCGTCCCATAAACGCAGGATAAGGCCTTGCGCCGATTCCAGTCCGCCGTCCAGAAAAACAGCGCCCAG
Source organism: Micavibrio aeruginosavorus (assembly GCA_003240795.1). Lineage (GTDB taxonomy): Bacteria > Pseudomonadota > Alphaproteobacteria > Micavibrionales > Micavibrionaceae > Micavibrio_A > Micavibrio_A aeruginosavorus_B. The sequence goes on from QFNK01000055.1 coordinate 4,514, forward strand.
CATCGCCTCCATAGCATCCGCCACGATATTTTCATTCTTCGCACCGCCCGCGTGACGCTCACCCTCGGACAGGATGATATGGTCGCCCAGATTGACCTCGCGCCCTACGGCGGCAAGCAGGCGCCCCTGCACGAGGGACGCGTGACGCTTGGCGAGACTGCCTTCATTTTCGTTGGGATATTGGGTAAAGAGCGCATGTGCGATCACGAGGTTCAGAACACGGTCGCCCAGAAACTCCAACCGTTCGTTGTTCGCGCTTCCGCTTTTGCTGGAATGCGTCAGTGCCTGCTGCGCGTAGGATGCATCGCGGAATCTGTATCCGATACGTTGTTCCAGTTCGTAAAAAGGGCGATGCTCTTCCACCTGTTTCCTATCCTTGGCGCGCCGGGCCTATACGGTCAAAAATGCGGCCGTAGCGAATGGCGGAGAACCATGTCCACGGCTTGTAGATGCTGGCGCTTTCGTCAATCGAGAAGAAAAGTATTTCCGCGCGGCCGACAAGGTTTACTTCCGGCACGTATCCGACAAGTTCCGTCACACGGCTGTCCTGCGAATTGTCGCGGTTGTCGCCCATCATGAAATAGTGGCCGTCCGGCACGACATATACATCCGTGTTGTCCAGCGGCTCGGAATCGGATTCTTCATAAATTGTATGCATCACGCCGCCGGGCAGCGTTTCGATGTATTCCATCATGTTCTGCTTGCCGCCTTCGCGCGTGCTGATGCGCTTCATGCCGACGGGCTCGCGCTCGACCATTTCGCCGTTGATGTAAAGGCGGCCGCGCTTGACCTGTATCTTATCGCCGGGCATGCCGATCAGGCGCTTGATGTAATCAATGGATGGGTTGGTCGGCAGTTTGAAAACGATGACGTCGCCGCGTTGCGGCTTGTCTTCCATCACACGCCCTTCAAAGCTTGCAAGGCCGAACGGGAAGGAATGACGGGAATAGCCGTAGGATGTTTTGCTGACAAAGAGATAATCACCGATCTGCAGCGTCGGCAGCATGGAGCCGGACGGGATGTTGAACGGTTCGAACAAAAACGTGCGGATGACAAGCGCGAGAAATATGGCCAGCACGGCGGTTTTAAAAAACTCGCCCGGCTTTTCTTCTTTTTCGATGTCTTCTGATTTTTGATTGTCTGTATTATCGCTCACGGCGGGGCCTTATCCATTTGAATTTTCAAAACAGTTTTATAGGAAAATGCAAAGGATTGCCAGATGTGACGATATATTTTCCCTAAGCCACATCAATGATGGCGTAGGCCTGTACCATCGGCGGCTCATCAGTCAGGGTCAGGTGGATTTTCGCTGTTTTCCCCGCATGTCCCGCTTGAGAAACCAGCTTTTCCAGACGCGTTTTCGCGCCGCCCGTCAGGACGATTTCGGGCTTTCCGGCATAATCGTTGACCACGCCGATATCCTTCATGAACACACCATGGGAGAAACCGGTGCCGAGCGCCTTGGCAACCGCTTCCTTTGCGGCGAAGCGTTTGGCATAGGTAGAAATATGCGTGCCGGCACCGCGGCGGCGCTCCGCCTTTTCAATTTCCGCCTGGGTAAAACAACGCTTTATGAAGCGCTCACCGAAACGGTCGAGCACTTTTCCAAGCCTGTTCGCATCCAGAATGTCGGAGCCTATACCGATAATCATTTTATTTCACCTGGCCCGTGACTTCGACCGCTTCTTCGTGAAGCTTCCGCTCTATCCGCGCCCTTCGCGCAGCGCGCGCAGCCTTCACCATGTAGAAGGTCGGATAATAGTATAAAGGAAATGTGAGTATCCCCACCGCATATCCACCGATCAATGTCGGAAGGAATATCTTGTTGTTTGTCTCAAGCGTTTCCTCCGTCACCGTGTCGATCGTGTGCGATACCAGAAGATGCTCGTGCCCGAGAAATGTCAGAATGATTTTGCCTGCGTGATACGCAATAAACATCAGGGCGGGTGTCGTCAGGAAATTTCCAAAGGCGGAGCCTATAAAAGCCGCAATAAGGCTCGTCCTTGTTATCCAGGCGAAGGCGGCGCATTGAAGCAGATGCGTTCCAAATGTCGGCGTCCATGATACAAGGCATCCGAATGCCACGCCCGCCGCGATCGAATGCTCGCTCGCGTTGATGCGGATCGTTCTGTATTTGTAGTAATCGGCTAGACGGCGAAAACCCATTTGCGGCCAAACCATTTGCTTGGCTTTTTTCCAGAAGGTTTCCTTGTCACGACGTTTGAACAGCATGCGGCCTCGGTTTTAACAAATAGGAATAGTAGTGTCTATCTGTCCGGGGGCAAGTTTTTTAAACGGATTAACGCCCCTTCGCCCGCTCCACGCTGGAAATCTGCGGCGTTGCGCGCAGGGCCGCGATAATATTGCTCAGGTGGCGCGTGTCGTGCACGTAAACGTCGAGCAGCATGTCCCAGAAATCCAGCGTCCTGTTTGTGATTTTCAGGTTCGTGATATTCCCGCCATTTTTGCCAATAACCGTCGTCAATGCGGCCAGAGCGCCGGATTCATTGGAGATCGTGACCTCCAGACGGCCGACATGCGCCTCCGGTGAGTCCGGGCCTTCGCCCCATGACACATCGATCCAGCGTTCCGGCGTATCGGCGAAGGTTTCGAGGGTTTCGCAGTCGATCGTGTGGATCGTCACGCCCTTGCCCGTTGTCACGATGCCGACGATGCGGTCGCCCGGCAGAGGGTGGCAGCATCTTGCGAAATGCACGGCCATGCCCGGAATGAGGCCCTTGATCGGCAGCGGCTTGCCACCTTCGGGGCGCTTTGCGTAAGCGAGTTTTTCGGGATCGTTTTCACGCGCGGCCGCGGCCACTTCCATTTTGTGCGCGGGAAAGATCGTCTTGAACACTTCTTTCGCGGCAAAGTGGCCGGAGCCGATGTTGGCGAAGATATCATCCACTTCGTCCACGCGCATCTGGTGCACGATGCCGGATACGGCCTTGTCCGTGTATTCATAGCCTTCCTGCTGGAAGATCTTCTTCAGGATAGCCTGGCCCAGCGTGATGTATTCATTGCGCTGCTGCTGGCGGATGAAACGGCGAATGTGCGAGCGCGCCTTGCCTGTAACGACGAAGCGTTCCCACGTCGGCGAGGGCGTCTGCGTTTTCGACGTGATAATCTCGACCTGATCGCCGTTTACAAGTTTCGTGTTCAGCGGTGCGATGCGGCCGTTGATTTTCGCGCCCACGCATTTGTCGCCGACGCCGGAGTGCACGGCATAGGCAAAGTCGACGGGCGTCGCGCCGCTCGGCAGCTCCATCAGATCGCCTTTGGGCGAGAAGACATAGACTTGGTCCACGAACAGTTCGAGCTTGGTGTTTTCGAGGAAATCTTCCGGTTTTGCCTCCTGCTCCATGATTTCGAGCAGTTCGCGCAGCCAGCGGAATTTTTTCAGGTCTTTCAGGTCGGTGCCGCTACCGCCCTGTTTGTAAGACCAGTGCGCGGCAACGCCGAGATCGGCCTCCATATGCATGTCTTTTGTACGGATCTGGATCTCGATACGCTGGTTCTCCGGACCGATAACGGTCGTGTGGACGGAACGGTATCCGTTGGGTTTCGGCGTGGAGATAAAGTCCTTGAAACGTCCGGGCACAACGGGAAAGTGCGAGTGGATAATCCCGAGCGCGTGATAGCATTCCTCTATGTTTTCAACCACGATGCGGAACGCCATGATGTCGGACAGCTGTTCGAACGCGACGTTCTTGCGCTGCATTTTCTTCCATATGGAATAGCGCGTTTTTTCACGGCCTGTGACATCCGCCTTGATGCTGGCCTGCTTCATCAGCACGGCCAGATTGGCGATGATTTTCTGGACGACATCGCCGCCTTCCTTGCGAAGGAAGCTCATGCGGGCGGAGATACTTTCGCGCGCCTCGGGATTTAAGAATCCGAAAGATAGATCTTCCAGCTCTTCCTTGACCTTGTGCATACCGATGCGTTCGGCGAGCGGCGCATAGATATCAAGCGTTTCGCGCGCAATGCGGCGCTGCTTGTCGGGGCGGTTGAACGCGTCGAGCGTACGCATGTTGTGCAGGCGGTCGGCGAGTTTTACCAGCAAAACACGAATGTCTTCGGACATCGCAAGCACGAGCTTGCGAAAGTTTTCCGCCTGCTTGCCCTCGACCGTCTGGCTTTCGATTTTTGTCAGCTTTGACACGCCGTTTACAAGATCGGCAACCTCCTTGCCGAACTTGTTTGTTAAATCCTTGTATGTCGCGGGGGTGTCTTCCAGCGTGTCATGGAGAATGGCCGTCACGATTGTCGCCGTGTCCATTTTCATGTCCGCAAGAATGCCGGCCACTTCCAGAGGATGGGTGTAATACGGCTCCCCGCTCGCGCGGGTCTGGCCTTCATGCATGGTCTTGGCATATTCCGCCGCGCTTTCGATCGACATGGGATCGAAAGCCGGATTGTAAGCTTTTACCTGGTCTAGGAGCTTTTGCGCCGGACTCATTACCTTGTTGTTCTTATCTCCGGCGACTGGGGGCCGGTTTCACGTTTGTAAAAATTTACCATGGTTGATACGGAAAAGCACGATTTTTCAAATGCCTAAAGACCCCGTGAGCATAGCCGCGCATCGTTAATCAATTCTTACAATAAGCCGCAAAAAAGGC
>QFNK01000056.1 GCA_003240795.1 Micavibrio aeruginosavorus
ACCTGAACCACGCGGGCGGCCAGATCATTCGTCGTCGTTGGGAATTGACGATATCGTGGGACATTTTTTCCATAGGCTACTTATACGGAAAACCGCATGGCGGTGCAATAAATTATTTGGCCAGCGGCAAAAATTCTTCCGTCACCCGTGCCCAGTATTCAATGCCCGCTGGGATGATATCGTCGTTAAAGTCGTATCCGGCGTTGTGGAGGCCCTTGCTGTGCGGGCTGTCCGGCTGGGCGGGGAGGCCCTGACCCATCCAGATATAGCATCCGGGCACTTCCTGAAGCATCGCGCCGAAATCCTCCGCCCCCATGCAAGGTTCGACATTAGCATCCACATTCGCCTCGCCGACGAGGGCGCGGGCGATATTGGCGCAGGTGATGCTTTCATCCACGCTGTTGATGGTCGGGTCATAGCCGTCATTAACCACGTAGTCGATTTTCACGCCCAGCGTTTCGCCGACTCCTTTGGCAATCTCCCCGATGCGGCGTTTGATCAAGGCGCGCGTTTCGACGCGGAAGGCGCGGAACGTGCCGGACAGTTTCGCGGCATCGGGAATGACGTTGCTCGCCCCCGATCCGGCGTGGAAATTCGTGACGCTCACAACGGCCTGATCAACGGGGTCAATCTGGCGGGAGACGATCGTCTGCAGCGCGGCGACAATGTGCGATCCCGCAACGATCGGGTCGATGGAGCGGTTGGGCATCGCGGCGTGACCGCCTTTGCCCGTGATCGTCATTTCAAAGGAATCGGACGACGCCATGATCGGGCCGGGGCGAAGGCCGATGGTGCCGATCTCCATGCCCGGCCAGTTGTGCATGCCGAACACGGCGTTCATGGGGAAATCCTTGAACAGTCCTTCGGCGATCATGCGGATCGCGCCTGCGCCGCCTTCCTCCGCCGGCTGGAAAATCAAATGCACTTTGCCATCGAAATTGCGTGTTTCGGAAAGATATTTCGCCGCGCCCAGCAGCATCGCGGTATGCCCGTCATGGCCGCATCCGTGCATCTTGCCGGGGTTCTTCGACGCCCAGGGCTGGCCGGATGTTTCCGTCATATCGAGCGCGTCCATATCCGCGCGCAAACCGATGGCGCGGCCGGAAGTATTCTTCTGCCCCTCGATGGTTGCCACGATGCCCGTCACGGCAATGCCGGATTTGAAAGGAATGCCCCATTCGGTGAGTTTCTTTGCCACAAAGCCGCTGGCGAAGGTTTCCTCGTAAGATGTCTGCGGATTCTGGTGCAGTTCGCGGCGGTAGGCGGCGATTTCATCTTTCATGGAGGCAATGGAATTCACGAGGCTCATGGAGTACTCTTTCAATTAAGGGTGCCAGCCTAGATTAATCCTTTTCCCGCGGGTTTCAACCATGACCGTTCGTTTTTCTTTCCCCGTTTCCACCGCTTTGCGGGAAAGCATCGCGGGCGGCTACGGCTCTGCGGTTTTCAAATCCGACCTCGGCGCGGCGCTGGTCGTGGCGCTCATCGCGCTGCCGCTCTCCATGGCGCTGGCGATTGCGGTGGGACTGCCGCCGCAGCACGGTCTTTGTACCGCGATCATTGCGGGGATCGTCGCCGCATTTCTCGGCGGTTCACGCTTTCAGGTCAGCGGCCCAACGGCTGCCTTTGTTGCCATCCTCGCGCCCATTGTCGCGCAATACGGCCTCAGCGGTTTGATCTGGTGTCAGTTGATGGCGGGGGCGGTTCTTATTGTTCTAGGGCTCTCGAAACTGGGGCGCTATATCGCGCACGTGCCGTATGCCGTAACGACGGGCTTTACGGCGGGGATCGCGGTGGTGATTGCAACACTTTCGCTCAATGATTTCTTCGGCCTGCATATCGCGCATCCGGGCGGCCATTATTGGGAGAAAGCCGCGAACATTGCAGCGTCGATGCCGAACCTTACGCCCATGGAAACGCTGGTGTCGGTGGTCACGCTCGGCGTTATGATCGTTTTCCCGCGCTTCAGCAAAGCCATCCCCGCGCCGATCGTCGGCATAGGGGCGGGGACGTTGCTGTCCGTCTTTGCGGCAAAATATGGCATGCCGGTCGATACGATCGCCTCACGCTTTCCGCCCGGCATTCCGGCCTCCATGCCTGCCTTTCATCTGCCGGAGATGACGGACCTCATGCCGCTCATCCTTCCCGCCGTAACGGTTGCCTTGCTGGCCGCGTTGGAATCACTGCTGTCGGCAAGTGTGGCGGACAATATCACGGACACAAAACACAATCCGGATTCCGAACTTGTTGGCATAGGGCTTGGCAATATCGCCTGCGGTTTATTTGCGGGCATTCCGGCAACGGGCGCCTTGGCACGTACGGCGGCGAACATCCATGCGGGCGCGAAAACACCGCTCGCATCCGTGTATCACGCGCTGTTTCTGCTGGTCTTCATGCTCGCGCTGGCGCCCTATATCAGCGAAATTCCCATGGCCGCGCTCGCGGCACTGCTTCTGATCACGGCGTGGCGCATGGCGCATATTCATCTTGTGAAGGATATTTTAAAGGCAGGGAACAGGGAGGACACGGCATTGCTCCTCGTGACATTTATCCTGACCGTTATCTTCGACATGGTCGTGGGCGTTGGCGCAGGGCTTGCGCTTGCCCTGCTGTTTTATTTGGAAAGGAAAAAATCCTAAAGCGTCGTCTTGCGCGGGTCGAACGCGTCGCGCACCGCTTCACCGATAAAGGTGAGAAGGGTGAGCATGAACGCAAGACTGACGAAGGCGGAGATGCCAAGCCACGGCGCCTGTAAATTGTTCTTTCCCTGACTGAGAAGTTCGCCGAGCGACGGTGAACCCGGCGGCATGCCGAGGCCGAGGAAGTCGAGCGATGTTAGCGCGGTAATCGAACCCGTTAAAATAAACGGCATCATCGTCATCGTCGCGACCATCGCGTTGGGAAGGACGTGACGCACCATGATCGTGTGGCTGTCCACACCGAGCGCGTTGGCCGCGCGGACGTAATCCAGGTTGCGCGCGCGCAGGAATTCGGCGCGCACGACATCGACAAGGCTGACCCACGAAAACAGCAGCAGGATGGCGAGCAGCGTCCAGAACCCTGGCACGAACATCGCCGAAAAAATGATGAGGATGTAAAGCGTCGGCAGGGACGACCATACCTCGATAAAACGCTGCAGCAACAAATCGACCTTGCCGCCGTAATATCCCTGAAAAGCGCCGGCCGTAATACCGATAAGGGAGCTTATGACCGTCAGGATCAAACCGAAGACAACGGAAATGCGGAAACCGTATAAAACGCGCGCGGCGACGTCGCGGCCCTGATCATCCGTGCCGAAAATATTGACCGATGTCGGTTTGGACGGTGCAGGTTCTGGCAGGTCGTAAGAGATGGTGTCATAGGAAAAACGGATCGGCGGCCATACAGCCCAGCCTTTTGCCTCGATCAATCCCTGAACATACGGATCGCGGAAGTCGGTCGCCGTTTCAAAATCGCCGCCAAAGGTGGTTTCCGGATAGTCTTTCAGCACGGGGAAATAGAGCGCGTTGTCATAGCTGACCACGATAGGCTTGTCGTTCGCGATGACTTCCGCGAACAGGCAGACGAGCAGCAACGCCGCGAATATCCAGAAAGAATAATAACCGCGCTTGTTGGCTTTGAACTGCGCGAGGCGGCGGCGGGTGAGGGGGCTTGCATGAAACATGCGCAAAGTTTAGCCGCGCTTGCCCGCCATGCCTATGATTTTTTACAGATTGTGCAGTGCTGTTTAGCGAACGGGCGGCCCGACAAACGCAGGGCCGTAATGCTGGCGGTATTTATGGAGATCGGCCTCGGACACGTCCTGCTTTAGAATGCCGCAGGGCTTTTCCGCCGCCGGGTCTTGTTTTGCAGGATAACCTTTTGAATGTTTGCGGAAAATGTCCTGGTCTCTCAGTGCGGCCTGATATTTGGCAGCCTCGTCATAAATGACGGTGATCCGAAAGTTGAGAATGTCACCCATTTTGCTTAGTGAACCGATTGGGAACCGGAGCCGGCCTTTTCGATGATGCTCAGGCGTTTTTTCTGCTCTTCGGAGAGGGCGTTGTCGTTGCCAGCGCGTTTGGCAAGGGAATCCGAGAGTTTTTCCTGCAGGGACGACAACTCGTCATTTGCGGTAACCAGCGTGGTATTCAGGATATCGCGCAGGTTTTGCTCGGATGTCGCGGAAATATGGCCTTCGGCGCGTATTCGGTCGCGAAGCTCTTTCAGTTTCTGCTGAATCTCTTTCAAATCCATCGGTCCAAACCACCATACTTGGGAAAATCTGGGGGGAAACTAAAGGAAATCCCGTATTCTGTCAAATAAAAATAAAAGGTTAACGGCCTTTTATACTGACCGTGCGTCAAAATCGATCCGCGGGTCGACGGCGACATAAACGATATCCCGTATCAAAGTCATGATCAGCCCCATCAGGGAAAAGATGTAAAGCGTGCCCAGGACAACGGGATAATCACGGTTCATGACGCTTTCGTAACTGAGCAGCCCCAGCCCGTCGAGCGAGAAGATCACCTCGATCAGAAGCGATCCCGTAAAAAAGATGGCAAGAAAGGCCGCCGGAAAACCGGCAATGACGATCAGCATCGCGTTGCGGAACACATGGCCATAAAGCACCTGCTTTTCCGTCAGGCCCTTCGCGCGAGCGGTCAGGACGTAATGCTTGCCGATTTCATCAAGAAAGGAGTTTTTGGTGAGCATGGTCAGGCCCGCAAACCCGCTGATCACCATGGCGGCGGTGGGGAGCACCATGTGCCACGCGTAATCAAGCGCGACGCGCCACCACGGCATGTCCTGCCAGTTGTCGGACAAAAGCCCGCGCAGCGGGAAGAGGTCGAAATACCGCCCGCCCGCAAACAGGATGATCAGCAGGATCGCAAACATGAAGGAGGGGATGGCATATCCCGCGAACACGGCGGCGGATGTCCAGATATCGAACGGCTGGCCGTCCTTCACCGCCTTGCGGATGCCGAGCGGGATGGAGATCAGGTAGATAAGAAGCGTCGACCACAGGCCGAGCGAAATGGAAACGGGAAGCTTTTCAAGAACAAGGTCGATGACGGACACGTCGCGGTAATAACTCTCGCCCAGATCGAACACGGCATAATTCTTGACCATGTTGAAGAAACGCTCCGGCGCGGGTTTGTCGAACCCGTACATTTTTTCAAGCTCCGCCACGAATTCGGGGTCCAGCCCCTGTGCGCCGCGGTACTTGCTCGCGCCGCCTTCACCGCCGGAACCGGCACCGACCGCCATGTCAGCACCGCCGCCGCCGCCAAAGCGGGCGGTTGCATCGACGCTGTTCCCCTGAAGCTGCGCGATCATGCGTTCCACGGGGCCGCCGGGCACGAACTGGATAATACAGAACGAGATAAACATGATGCCGAGCAGTGTCGGGATCATCAGGAGCAGGCGGCGGAGGACGTAATTCAGCATGGGCGGTATTTAAGCACGAATGGCAGGAGACGCGAAGCCCCGATCCGCGCTCGTCCCCAGACTATGACAACGGGTTGATATTCCAACCGACGACATTCCACCGCGTGCCGTCATGTTCAAGGACGCAGATCGCGCCTGTCGAGACTTTCAGCTTGTGTGCGGCGGCAAACCTATCGAAATCGCCCGTGATATGCGGGGCGAAGCGGGCGATGCCGTTGGAGGTGACGACCATCACGCAGTCCTGCCTGTCATCGACGATATGACCGGCGAAATTCTTCCAGTCGGCAATACATTTGTCCGGATCGAAATTCCAGCCGTTCGGAACGACCGCGCGCGCATCCCAGTCCTGCAAGGCCTGTTCACCGAGCCGCGCAATCACCGCATCTTCGGGAAGGTTTTCATCGGGGCCGTAATCGACCTCGTTAAAAATGGCGAGCGGGTAGACAGGGGCTTTATACCCCGCTTCGGAAAGCGCGAGGGCGGCGGTTTCTTTCGTGCGCTGAAGTTCGGAGGAGTATATGGCCTCGGGACGCAAGCCGCTCCGTTTCAGCCACGCGCCGATGGCCCGCGCCTGGGCTTGGCCGCTCTCGGTCAGCGGCAGATCGGTTCGCGCGCCGACGCGGCGCGGCGTTTCGCCTTTTTCAAACGTATTGCCATGGCGGGCGATAATCAGGATGGTCATGACGCCATGAGACCCGAATTACCGCCCCTTGTCCATGCCCTTATTGATTTTGCGGGACGTTCGATTCAGCCATTTTCTGTGCGGAATCTATATCCGCGGAGGTGCCTTGCGAAAGAACGACACCGCTATGGATCACGCGCCAGCGCCAGCTGTCATTTTTCTGTTCGCATTGATATCCGTTTTTGAAACGTTCAACCAACAGGTCGTAATCACCCGCGGAAGAGCACATTTTCTCCGGTTGCCATTGCATCTTGTTAATCTCCTTAAAAATAAATTTGTTTTAGGCTCTGCAAACGGCAGAGAATTGGTCTAGGTTCCTCAGACAGCATTCAAGGAAAGAGGATTTTTACATGAAAAATATTTCCCTTCAGGGATATCAGATGCCCGCCCTCGGTTTCGGGACGTGGAAGTTGACCGGGGATGAGGCGGTACGGTCGGTCGATTTCGCCATACGCAACGGCTACACTCATATCGATACCGCCCAGATATACGAAAACGAAACGGAAGTCGGACAGGGCATCAAAAATTCCGGTGCGGCGCGTGAAGATTTATTCGTGACGACGAAAGTCTGGCGCAACAACTTTTCGGAAAACAAAGTTCTGGAATCCGTTGATGAATCTCTGAAAAAACTCCAGACGGATTATGTCGATCTTCTTCTCGTCCACTGGCCGTTCCCTGAAACGCCGGTTGAAAAATTGGTCGAAGGGGTGGTGAAGGCATTGGACGCTGGAAAGGCGAAACGCGTCGGCGTCAGCAATTTCACGGTCGCCCAGATGGAAGAGGCGGTACGTTTGTCGAACGGCAAAATCGCCTGCAACCAGGTTGAATATCATCCGTATCTCTCGCAAGAGCCTGTCTTGGACTTCGCCCGTAAGAGCGGCATTATAGTAACGGCATACTCACCGATCGCACGCGGCAAGGCGATCAAGGATCCCGTCTTGCAGGAAATCGGCAACAAGTATGGCAAGAATGCAGGGCAGGTGGCGCTTCGCTGGCTGATCCAGCAGGACGGCGTTGCCGCCATCCCGAAATCCGCAACGCCGGAAAACATCAAATCGAACATCGATATTTTCGACTTTGAACTGACCGTCGATGATATGCAGAAAATCAATGGATTGGCATCAGCCAACGATAGGCAGGTCAATCCGGACTTCGCCCCCCAATGGGATAATGCGGCATAAAAGGAAATGGCGGCTTAGGGGCCGCCATTTTTTTATCGGGATGCGGCTAAAATCTTTTCCGCCCGTGCGACATCCTCGGGGGAATCTATGCCCGCCTGCGCCATGCCGAGATCGACTTGCAGTTGCACCGTCTGTACGGAAATGCCGTTTTCGAGGAGGCGCAGTTGCTCAAGCCCCTCAAGCTTCTCGTAATGCCCTTCGGCAAGCGTGACGAATTTTTTCAGGATATCGAAACGGAATCCATAAAGCCCGATATGCTGGAACACGGGCGAATAATCGCCTTGTCCGCGCATCGCGTCTTCCTTGCGGATCGCCGGCAGGATGTTTTTCGAAAACCACAAAGCGCGGCCTTTCGCATCGCGCACGCATGTCGTGCCGCTGAACGGCGTTGTTTTTTTGGATTCACGAAGGGCGTCCAGCTCTTCCCAGCGCAGCGCCACGACAGGCGTAACGACTTCTATGGAAGGATCGCCCATAAATGTCTCGATCATCTTGAGCGGCGCTTCCACGGGCGTGAAAGGCGCATCACCCTGTAGCCCCAACACAAAATCGAAATCGCCGCCAAGATGCTGGGCTGCCTCCAGAACGCGGTCCGAACCCGTCTTGCAATTGTCCGATGTCATGACGCAGTCGACGCCGATGTCGTGGCAATGCGCGGCAATGCGCTCATCCTCCGTGGCAACGGCCATGGTGATGTTTTTCAAACGGCTTGCGGCCTCGGACGCAATGGCGGCAACACGCGATAGCATGCTTTTCCCGCCGATTTGGATCAGCGGCTTGCCCGGAAAGCGCGTGGAACCGTAACGGGCGGGGATGATAATGGCTGTCTTCATAAGGCGGTAATTTAGCCAAAATAGCCTGAATAAGGAACTTGTTTCTTAGGCTTTTGTTGGAATGGGCATCAAACAAGATTTAACAAGGAGATTTTTATGTCCAAGATCGATAATCTGCACGACCTTTTCGTACACACGCTGTCCGACCAGTATAACGCTGAAAAGCAACTGACAAAGGCGCTGCCGAAAATGGCAAAAGCCGCCGAGAATCCAAAACTGGTCAAAGGTTTTGAAACGCACCTCGCGGAAACGGAAGACCAGATCGCAAAACTGGATAAGGTTTTCGAAATGTGCGACATCAAGCCTGAGAAAATCACCTGCGAAGCCATGAAAGGCCTAATCGAAGAAGGCGAAGAGGCCATCAAGGAATTCAAAAAAGGCCCGCTTCTCGATGTAGCGCTTATCGTTGCCGCTCAGAAAGTCGAGCACTATGAGATTTCCGGATACGGCTCCCTGTGCACGATCGCAAACAAACTGGGTTACAAAGACGCGGAAAAAATCCTGAACCAGATCAAGGAACAGGAACGCGCAACGGATGAGAAGCTTACCGAGCTTGCCATCAACGATATCAATGACGAGGCGTTTGCGCAGGCCGCATAACGTCGCGGCCTAAGGCCCGTCAGTTGAGGAAAAGCCGGAGGCTCACGCTTCCGGCTTTTTCCTTTTGTCTATTGCTGGCGCGTCCACCATGTTTCAGATACGGCGGGTGTCAGTGGCGACAAATTCTCAGGCCGCTGGATTTTCTTCCAATAGGCGAGGTTGAACTTGTCCGTGTGCCAGTGCGGTATGACGTAATAGCCGGACAAAAGAATGCGGTCGAGCGCATGGGTGAGGGCGACAAGCTCCGCCCGCGAAGGCGCACGGATGATCTTCTCGATCAACTCGTCGACCACTTTGTCCTTGATGCCGATATAGTTTCGTGACCCCTTGATAT
>QFNK01000057.1 GCA_003240795.1 Micavibrio aeruginosavorus
TATTGAAGAACCGTCGAAATAAGTGCGAAGCGCACCTGTGCGTCCTGGTTGTTCTATCATACTGCTATCGGGCAAAATGTGATGGGGTATTTTTAAAGTGGACGGTACCGATGCCATCAGGATGATTTTATTATATTCCCTTCCGTCACGCCAACTTGCCATTTCTGAGATCAACTTATGGCGATACGATAATTCTTTTCCTGAATTTCGGGTAAACGCATCATGAGGTTTTAGACTGATATGGCCTACAAGAATCCCCTCATCATGACAGAAAGACTCAGGCATATAGATTTCCTTAAGTATGCCGAGTTCATGCCCGCTGAACAAATACATTGGATTTGGAATTAGTTTTTTGTCCGAATCGCCGACAGCGGCAGAAAATGTGGCTTTCATAGCATACTCTTTTTAAAACGCCTTTTGGCACGTATTACAAAACTAAAAACATTTATAAAGGCACCCACAGCCTTACTAATCCGTTTGAATTTCCGGCGAGGCCGCGATCTCTTCCATGATGGCGGCAAGCTCAAGATCCATTTCGGACACGCCGCCCACATCGTGCGTCGTCAGGATGACATCGACGCGGTTATAGACGTTCGTCCATTCCGGATGATGGCTCATCTCGTCCGCTTCGATCGCAGCGTCTTCCATGAAACTCCACGCAGTGCGGAAATTCTTGAAACGAAACGTCTTGCGGATCGCTTCGCGCTCGCTCATCAGCTCCCAGCCTTCGAGGTCCGCGAGCGCTTCGGTAATTTCGTCTTTTGTCATTTTTTCCATGACGTTTGTCTTACTGCGTAAGTTGAAGCGGCACAAGCGGCTCTGTCACGGCAGCACGCGAATTATCGGTAATTTCTATGCCTCGCGGCCCCGCGGCGTTTTTCACTTCCGTAATGACCCCCGCCGCGATGATAGCGGCACAGGCGGACCAGAGAATTTTGAGTTCATTCGATGCGTGAAACGCGTCTTTCTTTCCACCGGTTGTTTGTACATTCTTGCTAGACATACGCATGCCCCCTCTGTTTGTTGAACAACGGTACAAAAACTACGCCGCATATGAGGGGAATGCAATATAATTTCGGATCACAAGGAACGCGCCGCTTTCCGGCACCTTTAAACAGTTCCAGGCGCGGCTAGCCCAGCCTGAAAATCATGCCGCCGCCCGGCCTTGGGCGGAATTTGTCGTCCGGTAAAACAGTCACCGTTTCGTACGCGCCAAGATCAACCCGCACCTTGCGCGGTGCCCCGTCCGAATGTTTCGAAGACCACGCGGCAAAAGCCTTGATAAAATCCTGTGCGTGAAGGAATTGCGCCTGATGCACGAATTCATGCCAAAGGGCGGGTTTTACATCGACAAGGTTGGTGACGAATGCCCCCATCCGCCCGATGATTTCGGGGAAGAAGCGATCATTCGGACGGTTGTAATATCCAAGATCGCTTCGTTGGCTTGCGGCCGACAGAACGGTTTTATAGAGATCCGGCTCTTCGAGTTTGTGCTTCCGCCCGTCCGCGTAGCGCATATCTACTATAAAGGATAACGGCATTGCGGTGGACAAAGCGCCCAGACCATTGATGATTTCATCAGGGCTTGCTTTATGAGAACGCTCGGCGACATAGCCGTAGTCGCCTGCTCCCGCTTTCACGATATAATCATGGCCGGCAAGCGCATTTAGAAACTGCGCGTCCGCCTCGTCGCTCAAAACATACACGGTGCTGTGAATACGGAACGTGTCCCGCACATTCAGCGCAGGCTCGCCGTCTTTTATTCGTCTTTCTTCGGATTCATACATTGTCTAAAGGCATTGCGCTTTGTGACGAAGCCAGTGATCCGCTAGAACGCACGCCATCATCGCCTCGCACACGGGCGTGCCGCGCAGGCCGACGCATGGATCATGGCGACCTTTCGTGACAATATCGGTTTCATTGCCGGATTTGTCGATCGTCTGCACAGGCGTCAGGATGGAGCTCGTCGGTTTGAACGCGACACGCACGACAATATCCTGACCTGATGAAATACCGCCCAGAATACCGCCTGCGTTGTTCGATAGAAACACTGGCTTTCCATCAAAACCTGTCCGGATTTGATCCGCATTCTCCTCCCCGCCCAGAAGCGCGGAGTCGAAACCGGCGCCGATCTCGACGGCCTTGGTGGCGTTGATCGACATCATCGCCTTTGCAAGGTCTGCATCCAGCTTGTCATACACCGGTGCGCCAAGCCCTGCCGGAATGCCGCTCGCAATAATTTCGACAATCGCGCCTGCGCTGGACCCACTCTTACGCTTGTCATCAAGAAACTGTTCGATAACGGGTACGGCCTTCGCGTCCGGAACCCAGAACGGATTCTGGTTGACCTGTTCCCAGTCCCAGTTGTCGCGGTTGATTTTATGCGGGCCGACCTGCACCACCGCGCCGCGGATCATGACATGGTCGCCAAGCGCGTGGGACAATATCTTGCGCGCAACAGCACCCGCCGCCACACGCATCGCCGTTTCGCGTGCGGAGGAACGTCCGCCGCCGCGGTAATCGCGAATGCCGTATTTTTCGTGATAGGTATAATCCGCGTGGCCGGGACGGAATTTCTGCGCGATATCGCCGTAATCCTTCGACCGCGCATCGATGTTTTCGATGAGGAGGCCAATCGGCGTTCCCGTCGTCTGCCCCTCGAACACACCGGACAGGATTTTGACTTCGTCCGGCTCCTGTCTTTGTGTTGTATGGCGCGATTGCCCAGGCTTGCGGCGGTTCAGATATTTCTGGATATCCGCCTCGCTCAGATCAATACGCGGCGGAACGCCATCGACGATACAGCCGATGGCCGGCCCGTGGCTCTCCCCGAATGTCTGATACTGAAACAATGTTCCGAAACGGTTTCCCGACATGGCACCCCTATAAAAGCGCGCGTGTTATTTTTTGGCGAGTGCCGCGACGCGTTTCTTTTCCGCGTCAGAGCATTTTTCGCCCTTCTTCTCGCGCGTTTCTACACCCATCGCGACGCCGTGCAGGACTTCCGCATATGCGTATTGATGCGGCGTCCACTTCTTGCCGTGTTCGACCTGAAGTGATTTCACATACGGTTTGAAATAATCCTGTTCCCATTTCAGGCCGCACCATTTCGCGGTCGCGGACAAATATCCGCGGGCAACCGCCTTTTCCCGCTCTTCATAATTGATGATCGGAAATTTCAGCTTTTTGGCGTCTTCCGGTTTGACGATCGTCTGCCCCTGCGGATTTTTGACGGTCAGGAAACCGTCATGCGCGACCTTCGACAACTCCTCGACCAGCTCCTTCGGCGGCTTGCCGTCATCGGCAAAGGCGAATGAAGCGCCCCCCGCTGAAAGAACTGCGATACACAGGCAGACGGCGAGAACACGCATCATAGGTTAAGCGACCTTTTCTTCTGATTTCGGTGCGATGGAATGGAGAAGCTCGGCTGTTTCCGCGGCGGTTTCAACGCTGCACATACCGACCGTGTGGTAGCCGGAATCAACATGCAGGACCTCGCCCGTCACACCCGAACCAAGTTCGGACAGAAGGAACAGGCCCGAACGTCCCACATCGTCGATCGTGACGTTGCGGCGGAGCGGGCTGTTCAGCTCGTTCCATTTCAGGATATAGCGGAAATCGCCGATACCGCTTGCGGCCAGCGTTTTAATCGGGCCGGCGGAGATGGCGTTGACGCGGATACCGCGCGGGCCGAGGTCGGCGGCGAGGTAGCGGACGGACGCTTCCAGCGCAGCTTTCGCGACCCCCATGACGTTGTAATGAGGCATAACGCGCTCGGCACCATAATAGGTCAGTGTCACGAGGCTGCCGCCGTCTTTCATCAGCGGTGCGGCCTTTTGCGCGACAGCCGTAAAGGAGTAAACGGAAATATCCATGGTTTTCAGGAAGTTGTCACGTGTCGTATCGAGGTACAGCCCGTCCAGCTCGTTCTTGTCCGAAAACACGATGGCATGCACGACAAAGTCGATCTCGCCCCATTCCTTGCCGATCTTGGCAAAGGTTTCCTCGATGCTGTCCATGTTCGTAACATCGCAGGGCAGGACGATTTTGGAGCCTATGCTGTCGGCCAGCGGCTTCACGCGTTTTTCCAGCGCTTCACCCTGATAGGTAAAGGCAAG
Organism: Micavibrio aeruginosavorus; assembly: GCA_003240795.1. GTDB lineage: Bacteria > Pseudomonadota > Alphaproteobacteria > Micavibrionales > Micavibrionaceae > Micavibrio_A > Micavibrio_A aeruginosavorus_B. Next base: position 4,119 of record QFNK01000057.1, read on the forward strand.
CTCGGCCCCAGCTTCATGCGCCGCTTTGGAAATACCCCATGCGATCGAACGGTCGTTTGCCACGCCCATGATCACGCCTTTTTTGCCTGCCAGCCAGTTTTTCGCTGTTTCCGTCATTTTTCGTCTCAAACCTTACCAATATGCTTATGATGTCCGCATCCTACACTTTTCCGTTCCGCCGTCCAGTCCAAAGGGGCGGAAATCCTCAAAAACCTGCCCCCTCGCGGCGGCTTTCTTGAAGTTTTATTAACCTTAACGGTCTATGATTTAGGCTGTATATTCGGGGACTTAGGACATTCTTTAATTTATGGCGACCAAACAGGAAATCCTGAAAGACGTCTGCAGCCATGCCAACCGTCAGGTGCAGGCGCTGTACCCGAACCTGCAACTTATGTTCATCCATCACAATAGCGGGAATTTCCACGAGATCGTCTCGACGCAGGAACACGCCCTGGCCGGTCATCCCGCCGGGCGGACGGCACAGGCAATTCTGGAAAAAAACAACAACCGCGAGCAGTCCGGCTTTATCGGTATGGCGATCCATCATGCCGTCAAATGGTTCGGCCTCGCCTCCAGCGACAGCCTGCTCGCCCTGTTCAACATCAACGCCGATGAATTTACGAACGTGCGCGACCTTCGCCGCTCCATCTATCATTTCACGTGGCATGCCATCGACCTGATGGAGGTGCGCAAGAAAAAGGAATATGCCGCCAAATTCCGCAGCGGTCCGATGATCCCCAAACGCTCCCCGATGAACCTTGCGCGCCTCAATCTTCAGGCGGATATTTTCTCCGGCGTCATGTGCGCCCTCGAGGGGGAAGCCGATGCCATGGGCACACTCGCGCGTCAGAGGTCGAACGATTCCATAACGCCCGTTCAGGCGCGCCGCGCGGAGGATTATCCCTTCCCCATAGCGCTGGAGCCCGCTCAATACGCTTTCGAGGCGCTGACGGCCATCAAGCCGTCCAAGGAAAAATTCATGCATTTCGCCCAGCGCGTCGCTCTGGAAGTCGGCCGCACGTTCGAGGATCAGAGCATCCGCGAATGGTGGGCCTTCTCCGAACCCGCGCAAGACATGGCATGGAGAAACTATCCGGCGGAACATATCCTCGGCTGCGCTTCCTACACCTGCGAAGATCCGCTGGTACGCTCCATCGCGCATCTCGTGTCCGATATTACGGGCATAGCGCCGGAGGACGTCCTGAAATCCGGCACGTCCTACAACGCCTTCGCCAAGAGCAATCATAACCAGATCCTCCACCGCGAAATCGCCGAAAAGACGTTCGAGGACGCCATCGCGCGCGGCGTCATGGAAGAAAGCGGCCGCCCGCTTATCACGGCCGCGAACGAGCAGAACGAAAACCTTACCGAAGGCATCATCCTCGGCTGGTGCGCCAACGCGCTGCAGGCCGCCGGACGCGCTTTTGAAAACGCCCTTGTCACGGGTATCTCTCCGGCGCAGGCCGCCCGCATGGAATTCATGGGGACCAGCGATATTCCGACATGGGAATCATTGAAGAAAATGGGTGATGACATTATCGACCAGAAACGCAAAGGTTTCGGCGTGACCATGGGACATGTGGCCGACATCGGCAACAGCAACCCCGAATTCGCGCCCGTTTTGAATTCCATCCGCGTGACGATGAAAGATCCCGATTACGTCCGCAAGCTGGAGGCCGCAAACGATCTGGCAACCCGCCCGACCGTCGCGCCGGCCGGCCCCGCCCCAAAAGGCCCGGCACCGAAAACACCCGCACCTGCACCCGCCTTCATTCCGGCCGCACCCGCCCCGGGTCTTGGCGGCGGCGGACGCACCTCCATCCGCAACCGCACCATTATGGAACGCCAGCGCAGGCAGCCGCAGGACACCCAGTCCGGCGACAACGAAATCACCGAATAATCAAAATTCAGCCCACAAGAAAAGAGCCGCTCGAAAGCGGCTCTTTCTTTTCCCGAAGGGAAACTCTTAGTTGACGGCTTTCCAGGAACCGTCCGGCTGCTGGCACGCCGTGCCGTAACCTGTCTGCTGCTTTCCGCCGACATAGATCGTCTGCGTGTATTCGCGGCAGTAGGCACCGGAAGACGTGCGGCCATCACGAACCGGCGTGATCGTGCCGTAGTTACCCGTGTCAGGGTTGTTCCAGCGGATCGTCTCGCCGACAGGCGCCGTGTAAGCGCGTTGGTTTGCCTGCGTTGCGTAAGCCTGGTCAGCACGGTCGAGGGAGCTGCCGATCTCGCTACCTGCAAGCGCGCCGAGCAGAACGCCCGCACCTGTCGCCCACAGACGGCCCGAGCCGCCGCCGATTTGCGAACCAGCTAGACCGCCGAGCACCGCGCCCGTACCGCCGCCGATAAGCTGCTTGTTACCGGCTCCGTCAAATGTATTCGCACAGGCACCAAGTGCTGCCGTAGAAATCAAAGCTATCGTCAAAACAAATTTTTTCATGATTTTCCATTCCTTGTTTATTGCGCTTCCAACCAATAGCTATAAATTAAGTTCCAATCTTGTCGGAAACAAGTTTGTATTTAACACATTATCGACACAAGAATGAAGATGGAAAAAGACGCCCTTCCCCAAAATCCCTATGACCTCGTCCGTGCTTGGCTGACCGAGGCTGAGGCCACGGAACCCAACGACCCGTCGGCCGTCTGCCTCGCCACGTCCACCGCCGAAGGGCGCGTCAGCAACCGCATGGTTCTTTGCCGCGGTGTGGATGAGCGCGGATTTGTTTTCTTCACGAATTCCGAAAGCCGTAAGGGGACCGACATGGCGGACAATCCGTATGCCGCCATGTGCTTTCACTGGAAATCCCTGCGCCGCCAGATCCGCGTTGAGGGCAGGATAGATATCATTTCGGACGCCGAGGCCGATACCTATTATAAGTCCCGCCCGCGCGGTAGCCGCATAGGCGCATGGGCCTCGGCACAGTCCCGCCCCCTCGACGATTACGAAGACCTCGTCAAATCGGTGGAGGAATACGAACGCAAATACGAAGGTGTGGAGGACGTCCCCCGCCCGCCTTACTGGAACGGCTACCGTCTGACACCGGAAAAAATAGAATTCTGGATCGACGGCCAGTACCGCCTCCACCGCCGTTATATCTACGAACCCGTAAACAACGGCTGGTCCGTCCACATGATCAATCCGTAAAGCCATGATGATTGAAAAAGCAAAAACCCTGGCCGCCAAAAAACACGCGCATCTGACGCTCTATAACGCCGCCCACTCGCCCGCCATCCTTCATATCGGCGAGGTTGCAGGATGGGTTGAACAACACGGTGGCAGCGAAGACATGATTGCAGCCGCGTGGCTGCATGACATTGTCGAAGATACGGATGTGACGATAACGCAGGTTGAGGAAATTTTCGGCCCCGGTATAGCCCTGCTTGTCGACGGACTAACCGACCCTCCCCATTTCGCGCCACTACCCCTTGAGCAGAGAAAGCCGATGCAGGCCGAACGCCTGAAAGGGAAAGGTGAAGAGGTAAAACTGATCAAGATTTGCGACCAGCTTTCAAACGTACGGCGCATCTTGAACGACCCGCCGACCGACTGGAATTTCCAAACACAATTCCAATATATAAAAGGTGCGCGCGCCGTCGCGGATATCTGCCGTGGCGTGAATGCCGATCTGGACAGATTATTTGACGAAGCCTATGAACAGGCCATCCAAAAGTATGGAGATGTAGAATGACACAAGAAACACTCACCTTCGGCACGGACGTATCCCGCCTTCTCGACATCGTCGCGAACGCGCTTTACACGAACCGCGATGTCTTTTTGCGGGAGCTGATTTCCAACGCCTCCGACGCTTGCGACAAGCTGCGGTATGAATCGTTGCAGGATCCCGCCCTTGCCGGCGCGCAGGATTTCAAGGTTTCGATCGACAAGGACACCGACCTGCGAACCCTCTCCATCGCCGACAACGGCATCGGCATGACGCGACAGGACCTGATCGACCATCTTGGCACCATTGCCCGTTCCGGCACGGCGGCGATGATGGAAGCTGTAAAGAATGCAGGCGCGGATAAAGGCGCGCTGAACCTCATCGGTCAGTTCGGCGTCGGTTTCTACGCCAGCTTTATGGTCGCGGGCAAGGTTGAAGTCATCACCCGCAAGGCCGGCGAAGCACAGGCATGGCACTGGGAATCCGATGGGCGCTCCGGCTACGCCATACGTGAGGCCGACGCGGACGAAGCGCGCAAGCTCGCCGCCGGACACGGCACATATATTCTGTTGCACCTGAAGGATGATGCCTCGGACTTCCTTCTCGATGACAAGATCAAGCAGGTCGTGCTCGCCTATTCCGACCATATCCCCGTGCCCGTCTATCTGGGCGCGGAGGACAAACCGCTCAACGCCGCCTCCGCCCTCTGGATGAAATCGAAGAACGAGGTGACGAAAGAGCAATACACCGAATTCTATCATCATATCGGTCATGTCTTTGACGATCCGATGATGACAAGCCACTGGCGCGCGGAAGGCAAGATCGAATATTCCGCTCTTCTTTTCGTCCCCACCATGCGCCCTTGGGATTTGTACGACCCGGGCCGCAAGCACGCCGTGCGCCTGTATGTAAAGCGTGTCTACATCACCGATCAGGTATCGAACCTTATCTATCCGTGGCTCCGCTTCATCCGCGGCGTCATTGACTCCGAAGACCTCCCGCTGAACATCAGCCGCGAGATGCTGCAGAACAACCCCGTCGTAACGCGGATCAGGAGCGGCGTCACAAAACGCATCCTCTCAGACCTCGCGAAACTGGCGGTGGAGGATGAAACCGC
>QFNK01000058.1 GCA_003240795.1 Micavibrio aeruginosavorus
ACGCCGCCCACGATCATGATAAGGGAAAGGATGATGTCCACCGTCCCGTTCGCAACCGCATGCAGGATGCACGAAAAGGCGGAGATGAAAATAATCTGGAACAGCGACGTTCCCGCCACCAGAATTGTCGGCATGCCGAGGATATAGATCATCGCCGGAACGATGATGAACCCGCCCCCGATGCCGAGGATGGAAACAAGGATACCGCCCACAAACCCTATCGACGCGGGGATCAACGCGGACATGTAAAGGCGCGACTTCAAAAACCGTGTCTTGTAAGGAAGATTGCGGAAGAATTCCCGCTGGCTCAAACTCTGCACGTCTTCCGTGACCTTGGATTTGTTCATGATGGCGGAGATGCTCTCGAACAACATCATCGACCCTATCGTGCCCAGAAGGACGACATACGATACCGCGATCACCACGTCGATCTGCCCAAAATGCTGGAGCATCCTGAACAGGAAAATCCCGATGATCGTGCCGAAGAAACCGCCCGCCAGCATGACGGTGCCTAGATGCACGTCCACATTCCCGCGCCGCATATGCCCCAATACGCCCGTAACGCTGGTGGCGATCAGCTGGTTCGCCTGCGTTCCCACGGCAACCGCGGGCGGAATCCCCATGAACAAAAGGAACGGCGTCGCCAGAAAACCGCCGCCCACGCCGAACACGCCGGACAGAAAACCGACCGCCACGCCCAAAAACACAAGGCTTTCGACGGGAACGGACATTTCAGCGATGGGAAGATAGATTTGCATACGGGATAACTCTTACCCCTAAAATGCAACAAAGCGCGACCTTTGTCACGCTTTGCCGGAATATAATTTGGATTTGGCCTTTAATACTTCATCGTGCCGTGCGGGCCGGTCTGGGACCAGAAAAGCTGATCCGCTTCTTTGAGGAAGTTGGCATATTCGCCCGTCGGCAGTTCGTGATACGCTTTTTTGAAATCGACGGACTTGACGATACCGCGGAAATTCGACTGCCACTTCTCATACGCATGCGCCAGCGAGGAGCATTCAACCACATAAAGCTTGTCGTTATAAAGCGACGCGAACATGATCCCGCGGCGCGCCTGCATTACCGTGCCGAAATGCTTGCCATAGGATGCCAGCGCATAGGACGCGAACCAGCGGCCAAGCGATGATCCGTCCTGCACACGCCCCAGCGTGTAATCGTCATATTGCGAAAGATAGCTTTCCCAGAACGGAACGCTTACGGCCTTCTTCTGGACGGCATCGCCATAACGCGCCGGAAAGATCGTGTAGCGGCGGTCTTCCTTAACCTCGACCTTGCACACCGGCTGGTCGTTTTCCGACGGGCCCATGACGGTCAGGATGGTATTGTCGCCGATATTGTTCTGCATCTTCCATGTATCGGGGAACGTGATGCTCAGACCCGTTTTCGGGTCCTGCCACGCGAAATAGTCCGCCTTGGCCGCGGAAGGGAGTATAAGAGCGAGAGCAAATATGAAAAGGCGCAACGTCATGAATCGATTATATCTATTCATAACGCAGTTGAAAGCGTTTTTAACGGAACGCGGGCCTTTTCTCCTCCTGCGCCTTCATGAATTTGCTGAAATAAGGGGCCAGATAGCCGCCGCCGTAAAGGTTCATATGGCTTTTGTCCATGTAGAGGAAATGCCCCTCCCCGTCTATCGGCTCCCTCATAAACTCCGTCGGGTCGAAATAGGGTATTCCATACCCTTCCGATATGGCTTTGAGATAATCGAATTCGGTACGGGATTTCTCGTATGTAGACGGATCAAAGGCGAGGCAGTTTACCGGCTCCTTCGGGAAAATCTTTGATATCATCAGATTGTGCCGCACCTGGCAGTCATGGGGATTTTCCGCGAATTTTGTCACACGCCCCAGATAGACCACCTTCTTGCCCGTTTTGCCAAGGCGCTCCAGCGACCGTCTGACATCCTCCTTCGCCGACGGATCCGACAACCCTATGAACACGTATTCAATGCTTTTGTCCCTCTCCAGCGTCTTGTAGAAATCTTCCGTCAGTTGCATGCAGTATGTATCGGGCCGCCCATAGCGGAAACGCATCTCGCTCGGCATCACCCACGCGGGGCACGCGCCGCGCGTGAACAGGCGGACGGTATAGCCTCGCTCTTTCGCCCACGCAAAGATCATGGGCGCATAATGGGACGCATGGGAATCCCCGGTCAGAATGACCTCGTAACTTCCCTTGTTTGGCCCGACGATGCAGGTTTCGCGGTCATACGCGCCGCTCTCGACGGAGCAGATCCTGTCCAGCGAATGGGGCGACCGCTCCAGTTTGTTGATTTCGTACGTCACACGCCATGGCGCGTCGCTGGACCGTTTCACGACATTCGACGCGCCGATGAAACACAGGATCAGGATGAACGCCGTCCCAAGCGTTTTCGCGCTCGAGAATTTATGCTTCCGGAAAGGCTGCTCGATAAAACGGTACGACAGATACGCGATACCGAACGTCGCCGCCGCGATTCCCGTCGCCGCCTGCGGCGTAAGCCCGGACGCGAAATACGTTTTGTAGAACGCGATAAGCGGCCAGTGCCAGAGATACACGGAATACGATATGACCCCGACGGAAATAAGCGGCTTGAACGCTAGCATTTTCGTGACCGCGCTTTCCGCATGCCTGCCCGCATAAAGGATCATTGCAATACCAAGGCACGGCACCAGCGCTTTGAGGCCGGGGAAATTCTGCTCATCATAAAGGAAAACCGGCGCGGTCATCAGGATCAGTCCGGCGGCGGGAAGAAGGCGCAATACACGCTCGCCCCTCGGCCTGCCGATGATGTCGAGCGCGACGATGCCGCCCAGCGCCAGTTGCCAGGCCCGTGAATGAAGGTGATAAAACGCCTGCATCCCGTCCGTGCGGACAAGATACTCACTGATCAAAAGGCTCGCGAAAAAGATCGGAACTAATAACCGGCCCGCACGGTCGCCGCGCTTCAGGAATTTATACGCGGCCAGCAACACCATCGGCCAGATCAGGTAGAACTGCTCTTCGACGCCCAGCGACCATGTGTGCAACAGAGGCGAATGGCTGACATCCGGTGCAAAATAATCCACCTCCTGCGAAAACAGGAAATTCGACACCTGCGCCGCCGCATACCGCACGGCTTTGAAATAATCGCCAAACTCCAGAAGGCCGAGGAAAAGCACCGCTCCGACCGACGCGAAGAACAGCATAACGAACAACGCGGGAAAAATCCGCCGTACCCGCCGCGCGTAAAACGCCGCGAACGAAAAACGCCCCTCGCGCATTTCGCGCATGATGATCGACGTAATCAGGTAACCGGAAATGACGAAGAACAGGTCAACCCCGATGAACCCGCCCTGAAAGAGGCTCACGTCCAAATGAAAAAGAAGGATCGCCAGAACGGCGATCCCCCTCAAACCATCAATATACGGCAAATATGGCATACTCCCCCGCCCGCCCTTATCGTTCGTTCCAGAAACCTAGAATGTCTGTGGCTTCCTTCAAGACAGGCTCCGCAATCGCGTTCGCCTTGTCTGCGCTGTTCCTCAGGATGCGGTCGATTTCACCCTTGTCCTGCATCAACTCGCGCATGCGATCCGTGATCGGCCCCATCTTCGCGACCATCAGGTCGGCCAAAGCGTTCTTGAAGGCGGAGAATTGCTGCCCGCCATACTCGGCCATCACCTTTTCGCGGCTCGTGTCCGCCAGCGCGGAATAGATCGTAATAAGGTTCTTGGCCTCGGGGCGGCCTTCGAATTCCATCTCGCTGGCCGGCACGCTTCCCGCATCCGTCTTCGCCTTCCTGATCTTGTTCTGAATCGTTTCGGCGTCGTCGGTCAGGTTGATGCGGCTCATATCGCTCTCGGCGGACTTGGACATCTTCGCCGTCCCGTCGCGAAGGCTCATCACCCGCGTCGCCTCACCCATGATCAATGGCTCCGGCACGGGAAAGAAATCGCGTTTCGCGATATGCTGGTTGAACGAGATGGCGATGTCGCGCATCAATTCCACATGCTGTTTCTGGTCGTCGCCGACCGGCACATGCGTCCCATGGTACAAAAGCACGTCCGCCGCCATCAGAACCGGATAGGTGTAAAGACCGGCGGAGGCTTTCTCCTTGTCCTTTCCTGCCTTGTCCTTGAACTGCGTCATGCGGTTCAGCCAGCCGAGCGGCGTGATACAGCCGAGCATCCAGCCCAGCTGCGCATGACCCAGCACCGCGCTTTGCGGAAAGATAATGGATTTCGCCGGATCAACGCCTGCCGCGATATAGGCCGCCGCGACTTCGCGCGTGGAATCCTTCAGCGTGTCCGGATTATATCCCGTCGTGTTGGCGTGAAGGTCGACGACGCAGTAAATACACTCTGTGCCCCCCTCGTCCTGCAGTTTGACCCAGTTGCGCAGCGCGCCGAGATAGTTTCCAAGGGTCAAACGGTTTGTGGGCTGCATGCCCGAAAATATGCGTCTCATCGCACTTTTTTCCTTACGAACAATGTTTTGATATCTGAAATCTTGATGGTGCCACTGGCAAGAATGGCGAGCGAATATGTGGCTAGGCCAGAGGCCACCAGAACAGAGAGAGAGCCGATTTTTTCAATCTTTGAGCCGTCATAATATCCACTTGAGTAATGCGCGACTATAGCCAGCACCCCTGCCATGGCGCAAGAAGAAAGTATGATGCGCGGCAGGCTGAACAGGAACCGCTTGTCGAACTGCGCGCTTTCCACGCTTTTGAGGCCGCGCTTCAGCAGGAAGAACTGCAGCCACCCGCAAACCCCCGTGGACAGCGCGATCCCCGCAACCCCCAGAAACGGAATAAGCGAGAGCGCCAGCGCGATATTTGTCAGCGCACAGATAACCGCCATTTTTACCGGCGTCTTCGTGTCCTGCCGCGCGTAATATGCCGTGGACAAAACCTTCCCCGCCACATACGGCGCAACGCCCAGCGCATAGCCCATCAGGACATAGGCCGTCGTGCGCGCATCCTCCGCATCGAACGCGCCATACTGGAACAGCGTCTTGATCAGCGGTTCCGCCACGACGATCATCGCGACCGCGGCGGGAAGTGACAGGATCAGACACACCTCCATCGCGCGGTTGAAAAGATTGCGCCCCTCCGCCGCATCGTCCCCCGCCATCGCTTTGGACAGCATGGGCAGAAGCGCGGTTCCCACCGCAATCCCCACCATGCCCAGCGGCAACTGGTTCAAACGGTCGGCGTAATAAAGATAGGAAATAGACCCCTCGGGCAGGGTCGAGGCAATCATGATATCGACGAACAGATTGATATGCACCACGCCCGCGCCGATCACCCCCGGCCCCATCAGCGCGAACAGCTTTTTGATGTCCGCGTCGAATTTCGGCATCCGCATTTTGATGTCGATCTTGTACATTTTCACGCACGCGATCAGGCCGAGGAATTGCAGGATGCCCGCACCGAACAATCCCCACGACAACGCATGCCCGCCGTTCTGCACATACGGCTCCAGAAAGACCAGAGCGGCGATCAGCGCAAGGTTGAACACGATCGGCGCCGCCGCAAACGGCGCGAACTTCTCATGCGCGTTCAACACCCCGCCCAGCAGTGCTGACAGCGAGATAAGGAGAAGATAGGGAAACGTCACCCGCGTCATTTCGACGGCCAGGTCATACCGCTCCGATCCCGCCTCGAACCCCGGCGCGATCCCGTAGATGATCCACGGCATGGCAAGAATGGCCAGCGCGGTGAACGGCGTCAGGATGACGGCCATGACCCCGAACGCGTTGGAGGCAAACGCGTTGGCCGCCTCTTCCCCGTCCTTGCGAAGCTTGCCGGAATAAAGCGGCACGAACGACACGCTGAACGCGCCTTCCGCCGTCACGCGGCGGAAAAGGTTTGGAAGCTTGAGCGCCACGATAAACGCGTCCGCCACCGGCCCCGCGCCCAGAATGGCCGCCGTCATCACGTCACGGATAAACCCGAGAATACGGCTGACCCCCGTAAGACCGCCCACCGTCGCCATTGCTTTGAGTAATTTCATGGAACTCTTTATAAACATCTGTAATCGCTACGCGAAGGAGTATTTTAGGCTTTCCACCACGATTACATCTAATTGCTGTCTTCCGCTGCAATGGAGATTTACAAAAGAACGCCATCATCCTACATAAGTCCCATGACACAGCAAAATCCAGAAAGCCGCTGGTTCGGCACAGAACAGGTCACACCGGAGCAAAAGACACGCAAGGTTATCGGCGTGTTCGATTCCGTGGCCTCCAAATACGATGTGATGAACGACTTCATGTCCGGCGGCCTGCACCGCCTCTGGAAAGACCATCTGATCCGCAAGATCCGCCCCCGCGCTGGGCTCAATTATCTCGACGTTGCGGGTGGCACGGGAGACATCGCCTTCCGCATCCGCAAGAAAGCCGGCCCTGATTGCCGCATCACGCTTTGCGACCTCAACACCGAAATGCTCGCCGTCGGCCGCGACCGCGCCATCGACAAAGGCTACGCGAATGATTTCGAATGGGTAACGGGGAATGCGGAGGCGCTGCCCATCCCGAGCGAAAGCGTGGACGTCTACACGATCGCCTTCGGCATGCGCAACGTCACCCATATCGACAATGCGCTCTCCGAAGCGCTACGTGTCCTGAAACCGGGTGGGCGATTCTATTGTCTTGAATTCTCCCGCGTGAACGACCCGATTTTATCCAAGATCTATGACGAGTATTCCTTCCGGGTCATCCCCAAAATTGGCGAAATTGTGGCAAAAGACCGTGACAGCTATCAGTATCTGGTTGAAAGCATCCGCAAATTCCCCGCACAGAAGGAATTCGTAAAACGCCTTGAAACGGCGGGATTCAGCCGTTGCCGCGTCGAAAGCCTGACCTTCGGCGTTGTAGCGATTCACGAAGCTGTGAAAATCTGACCGCCTTATGCAAAAAGGCCTTGAAAAGGACAGTTTCCCTTTTTATGATCCCTACCCATTGCATTCATTAAGGGTGTCCCCTGATGAAAGCGGCTTAAGCGAAGGAACCCTGTGGGGGGACATATCGTTTAAAAATTTTAACACTGAAGGAAGAAACCAATGAATAACATCGTAAAATCCGTTGTTTTCGCCGCCGTAGTCCTGTTCGCAGGTATCGCCGCGATGCAAGTCATCTACAAAAACCAAGACGGTTCCGCTGACGTAACGGCAGTTGAGCCAGCAGCTGGCGATGCCGCTGACGCAGCAAAAGACGCTGTTGAAGCACAAGCTGAAGCACAAAAAGAAGCGATCGAAGCAAACGAAGCTGCTGCGAAAGAAGCCGCTGATGCAGAAGCCGCTGCTGCTGAGCAAAACGCTGAAGCCGCTGACGAAGCTGCAAAAGCCGCTAAAGATGCTGCTGAAGAAGACGCAGATGCAGCCAAAGAAGCTGTTGACGCTAAAGAAGAGCAAGCAAAAGAGCAGATCGATGCTCAGGAAAAAGCAGCCGAGTAATTTACTCGCCTTTTCCGGATGAAAATCCTAAGATCAGCCCCGCTCCTCAAAAGCGGGGTTTTTCTTTGCCGGAGCGGACACATATCATTCATGTCAGGAAACGCATGATACAGAACAAACGCATACTTCTCGTGATCTCCGGCGGCATCGCCGCCTACAAATCGCTGGAGCTTATCCGCCTGCTCAAGAAGTCCGGCGCCGATGTTCGCTGCATCCTCACAAAAGGCGGCGCGGAGTTTGTCACGCCCCTCTCCGTCGCGGCGCTGAGCGAGAACCACGTTTACACCGACCTGTTCTCGCTGAAGGATGAAAGCGAAATGGGCCACATCCGCCTTTCCCGCGAATGCGACCTGATTGTCGTGGCACCCGCCAGCGCGAACATGATTGCCCGTATCGCCCACGGCCTTGCCGACGATCTCGCCTCGACAACCATTCTGGCCTCCGACAAACCCGTCATGGTCTGCCCCGCAATGAACCCGCAAATGTGGGAAAACGCCGCGACGAAAGACAACATAGCAACTATCCGCAAGCGCGGCGTGAAAATCTCCGGCCCCGCCGCTGGTGAAATGGCCTGCGGCGAAATTGGCTATGGCCGCCTTCTCGAACCGGAACGGATACTGGCCGACATCGTAAATTTTTTTAACGCCGGCAAAGCCCTTGCCGGCATGAAAGCCATCGTTACCAGCGGCCCTACGTTCGAGCCGATTGACCCCGTCCGCTACATCGGCAACCGCTCCTCCGGCAAACAAGGCCATGCCATTGCCAAGGCCCTCGCCGATCTGGGCGCCGATGTAACCCTCGTAACAGGGCCGACATCGCTCGAAAATCCGAACGGCGTAAAAACGATACGGATTGAAACAGCGGCAGAGATGCTGGAACACTGCCAGAATTCCCTTCCCGCCGATATTTTCATTGCCGCCGCCGCCGTCGCCGACTGGACGCCCGAAAACTACGCGACCAGCAAAATGAAGAAAACTTCCGATACGGGAATGACTCTATCGTTTCGCCAGAACCCGGATATCTTATCCACATTGTCCACAGGCACGAACCGCCCGCGACTCGTTATCGGCTTCGCCGCCGAAACGGACAACGTCTTTGAAAACGCGAGATCCAAACTGGCGCGCAAGGGATGCGACTGGCTTGTGGCTAACTCCGTGTCCGATGCCAATCCGGTCTTTGGCGCCGATCAAAATCAGGTATATTTCCTTACATCCGATGGAACAGAAGAATGGCCGAAGGCCGGCAAGGACGACGTCGCCAGAAAACTGGCAGACCGCGTCGCGCTCTTCTTTTCCGCGCAGGATCAGAAAATCGCCGCCGAATAAAGGCGCAAACGAGATAAGGAAAGTATGCTTATGACCGCTCGCACGGATATCGCGCTGATGCGCCTGCCCCATGGGGAGGGCCTCCCGCTCCCCGCTTATGCAACCGAACAATC